>NZ_WUEH01000001.1 GCF_010468615.1 Pseudodesulfovibrio sp. JC047
CAAAGGCAAAGGGCGCTTACGCCCTGTTGGACAACGACGCTTGCGAAGTTTGCTCATCGAAGCAGCGTGGATCTGGAAGCAAAAGGATGAATGGGCAAGAGGTTTCTACAATCGAATTTACAGCCAAAGCGGAGTTGCTCAAAAAGCGATTGCAGCTTTAGCTCGTAAACTGGCCGCGCTACTCTGGAAGCTCAGCTTACCAGTGGCGCAGTCATAAACGGATCGCGAAGGGCTTTTGGTAGCACAGACTACGACACAAAAATGGCGATCCTCAATTGATAGTGTACCGAATCGGTACTTGGTGCCGCAGAGCACGAATAAGAAAAGGAATACATTACTAATACGCCATAAGGCGAGGGTGAAGCCTGGCCTAATTAAAGAGAAAACAACGAAGAAAGGGAGTTCTTGACATGGTGCCGCATAAGAAAAAGGGCTTACGACATACATCGTAAGCCCTTGAAATATGGCGGAGAAGGAGAGATTTGAACTCTCGAACGAGCTTAACACCCGTTACACGCTTAGCAGGCGTATTACTGAAACAGCAGCATTCAATAATACCAATACTTTCAGACACTAAGTTCGACCATCCTCATCAAATCGCGCACCGCTTTCACTAAATTTAATTGAATTATGGTGCACAAACTGGTGCACGCTTAAAATGACAAGGCTTAATGCTCCCCCTCAAAGGAACTAAAAAACTCAATCAAAACCAAGCATGTTAAGCACAGGATATGCCAATTCAGTTTTTTAGTTATTTTAAAGCAACTTAAGATATTATTTAGTCAAGTTTACCCTAGAAAAAACTTGATAAAAACTTGACAAATTCTTGAATAACCATAGCATCTACCTCATAGGAGGTAAAAAAACATGCAAATTTACGAACAAGTCAAAAGAAAAGTTGCAAGGCTGAAAGCTGGTCGCCTAATTACATATAATGACTTTAAAGAATTAAATAAAGAATCTCCTCAAGCATTAGCTAAAACTTTACAACGCCTAGTTGAAAACGGCACCCTCGTTCGCCAAAAAAAAGGAGTCTTTTACAAAGCCAAAAAAACACGCTTTGGAGAACTCAAGCCAACTGACAATGAAATTTTGAAAAGTATGCTGCTAAAAAATGGGAAATATACAGGCTACTTGTCTGGCCTTGCGGTATATTTACTATTTAAAATCTCTACACAAGTCCCAAACGAAACAACCATAGCCACCCCTGACCCTAGCAAAAAGAAAAGCAGCAACCGACTAGCAGCCAAATATGTCAAGAGTTATGTCAAAAAAATCAACAAAGAAAACATATACTACCTACAGGTACTTGACGCTCTTCGATTTATCAAAAAGGCACAAGACACAAGCCCAACCAATGTGATATCAGCAATGACAAAAATCATCGATTCTTTTGAGTCTGCTGAAATAAAAAAGCTAACGACATACGCATTGCAATACCCACCATCAACCAAGGCTATGTATGGTGCCATCATTGATTCCTTGGGCTATAAAACGTATGCATCTATAATAAAAGAATCTCTTAACCCCAACAGCAAATATTCGATTGGAATTTCATCTGACCAACTCCCGAACAAAGAAGAGTGGAGAATTCAATGAATCTACACATTGATCCGCAGGCATTAAACGATGCAATCACAGCCACTTCACAGGCTCTAGGAATCCGGGATCTCTATGTTGAAAAAGATTATTGGGTGACTCTTGCCCTCCTTCGGTTGGCGAACTCAGACCTGTCGGAAGAAATTGTATTCAAGGGGGGAACATCTCTGTCGAAAGCCCATAAAATAATTGAACGATTTTCAGAAGACCTAGACCTTGCATTAATCCCTGAAAAAGGCAGATCAAATAACCAAACGAAACAAAAACTCAGATCGATAACAAACACAGCGGGCCAGGATCTAACAGAAGACACTGAAAATTCACGAAAATACTCTAAAAGCCGAAAGATATACTTCGAATACGATAAACAGATCGACAACACCAATTGGGGCCAAATCTCCCCGAACTTATTGGTGGAGGCCAACGCTTTTGCCACACCGTTTCCCATGTCAAAAGTCCAAATTTCTTCATATATTTATGAATACCTTCACGGTACGGACAATGCAGCCTTGATCGAAGAATTTGAGCTTGAACCTTTCGACTTCAATGTATTACACGTAGAAAGGACCTTAGCTGAAAAAATCATGGCACTCGTAAAAGCTTCAACTAGAGAAGACCATATAGGAAGCTTAGGAGAAAAAATTAGACATATATATGATCTCCATCGACTCATAACCGTAGGGGAAATGGCAGAGTTCATCTCAGGGGATGAATTCAAACCAATGATTGAAGCCGTAAAAGAAGACGATGGGGCGTCGCCAGTAGGAGACCAGTCATGGTTAGATAATCCATGTTATCAATGTTCCCTTTTCAGCACCCCAGACGAAATATTTCCTGAACTCAGACCCATTTACGAAGGAGACTTTAGCGGAATGCTCTTCGGGGAGCTCCCCCCTATGGAAGATGTACAAGTCTCTTTAGAACTCATTGGCGCCAGACTGGAAGAATGTGACTGCTAAGCCCCCCCCAAGGGAGTGAGCTACACTCATAATTCTATGCTTAACGATTTCACCCCCAATAACCCACAATATTTGGCCACAATTTCCGAACCAATTGGCTTTACGAGGAAAGGCCATAGTCAAAGACCACAATTACAACTTCGGTCCAACAATCAACCTGAAGATTATCGCAAAGCCATATTGAGGTGTGTGACACTGCTACACAACAAAGCTTGAACGGCAATCCGCACAGCTTGCGGCCGCACTCTGCCCACCTTGATATTAAGAACGTGCCGATGATGCTGCGAGCCCCACACGAGTTGCACAACAGACTCTTAGCCCTTGACTCATGTTCAAGGAAAAGACGATTTCTAGCATTCACAATCCATTTATGAATGTGAAGCATTCTACGAAGAAAAGGCCCAGCCTCTATTCCTTAGGGCATTAAACAAAAAAATCGACCAAAGAAGTATGAATAACAAGATATTTGTCATTGAATACTTTTGGTCAACCATTTCTTATAATTAACAACTTTCTCACCATTTCTCATTTACATTCTTGCAGAAGTGACTATCTAAAGTTATTCTACAAATAACACAATATTCACTGCAAGGATAATAATGCCCTCTCAAGTTGATGTACTTTTAATCTGTGCGTTGAAAGACGAATTCGACCAAATTCTCCAAGTCAGTGATGGCCTCATCGAACCTGGTTGGCAACATGAAACAAGCCCCCAAGGGTGGACTCTCGCCAAAGGATCGTTTGAATCAGTAACGGACGAGCCTTTAACCATTTGTACTAGCTGGGCTCCACATATGGGTAGAGAAAATGCTCTTGCCCTCGCAAGCGTACTTCTACAAGATATACCAGCAAAATGCGTGGCCATGAGCGGCATTTGTGGTGGTCAACGCGGAAAGGTCGCTCTGGGTGACGTAATATTGGCTGACCGTCTCTGGTCGTACGACTCAGGTAAAATCGTAGCTCAAGACGGGGAGAAAAAATTTTTAGGGGACATTAACCAGGTGAACCCACCCCCAATTTGGGTCCAGCGGATGCAAAATGTGTCCGTCTCAGAATCAGAAGAATGGTTAAAACTTCGCCCTGAGCTTACCCTCGAATATCAAGAACAATGGGCCATAATGACAATGACCGAAGGTCACACACCCCACCAACATCAGGATTTTTCAAGATACTGTCCTGATTGGAAAAATGTTGTTAGTCGGCTGAAAAAAAGAGAATGGGTAGACGGAGAGATTAAGCTTTCGAACTCTGGACGAAAAGAAGCAGAAGCACTCGCTAGAGACTACCCTACCGGCCTACCTACACCAGCTCCATTCGCAATTCACGTAGCCCCTATTGCAACAGGAGCTGCAGTAATTGAAGACGATCATTTTTTTGAGAACCTCAAGGGATCAATGCGAAAAACCCTTGGCGTTGAAATGGAAGCAAGCGCAATTGGCACCTTTGCGGGCTTCAACACTATCCCAGCTATTGTAGCCAAGGGCGTTTCTGACTGTGGAGACCCACTCAAAGACGATCGCTATCGAGAGTTTGCTGCTAGAGCCTCAGCTGAGGTACTCATTTCGCTTTTGAGGCAATCAAAGGACTTGCTCCAGCCTCCTGCTAGCAGAACTCCCCCAGTAGCATCGGGCTCAGAAGTACCGGTAGATCTTATTGAAATCCTAGCTGAAGAGTATCCAGACACGCGAGATGCCCGCTCTGTCTGGGAAAGAGCTGGAGGCCGCAAGGGAGAAGTTGAGAACAACCCTCGCCCCAAAGACTTGTGGCAACGACTTTGGAACAAAAGTATTCAAGGGGCATCAGTAACGCCTAAGAAGCTACTTCAGGCAGCGCTAGACGACTTGCCGAACAACCCCACACTATTAAAGCATTTAAACAACTAGCATTCGATAGATAGCAATTCATTGGAGGCAAGAATGTCTGAACTTCTGACTGAACTTCTGGAAGCTGGCCTGATCGACAAACTCGGCGGCGACGATGAACTATTTGAAAAATTCGAAAAGGCAGCAGAGTCTGTTGCAGAAGAATTCAACGACAATCCAGCGTTGATTATCAGAGCAATCCTTGCAGGCCTGAACCCAGATGTAGCAAAAGACGATCCTGCAATCATTATGGCCAAAAAGGCCCTGACCGCAGAATGGAAATCGATGAGTTCCGTACATCCGGACACCCCAATCAAACTTCTGCGAGCCATTATTTTGGATGCATGCGACCAGATTGCCAAAAACACTAATGCAGCTGTTCTGTGGCTCACCGCAGCAGACACATTGCCATTTACCAATTTAGGCAAAGAGGCTCCAGCGGTTAAGCGGCTGCTCAAAATAGCAGCAACAAAATATGAAGAATTTGCCACGCAACCACTCCCTTTGCCTCACAAAAAGAAAAACCCGACATCAAAACTTAAAGCCCCCGTCATACCTAAAACGCCAGCATATAGCCTCGACAAAGAAGATCTCAAGCTACGAGTAGCTGCAGCCGCCGGCCAAAACTACAATAATCAATCGACTGGAGAATACCCCGCAAACCGCTACTGGGCATCACAAGGCCAAGACTGGTCGTGGGACTTTACGGATCGTATGACCGGGCTACTTGCTGATGAATTTGAAGGGATTGCCGAAGCTGCAATCGACGGTCAGGCAGAATTAAACAAGCAAATAGTATCCTCTCAAACTGCCATTATTGACAACCTAAAAGAAGAACTAGCCAGCCAGAGACGATGGATTAAAGACGTCATCGATACCACTGAAAAAAGAACTAAAGCTGAGCAACTCCGACTCAACACTCTTTGGTGGTACGAGACACTATATTCTACATCGCTGCAAACCAGCTATAGACAATTGCCAATTGAGATTGCTTCCGTTGCAATGGCGATCGACATTCTCGAACAGCTGACAACGCCGACGCCAGCCAGTGTCGGATATGTTTTGGCTGAAGCCGTCAATCGTTTGCCTGGTGCCGATTTTGATGAAAAGATTTCGATACAGGAGCTCCTTAAGACAATTCATGAAAAGCGAAATGAACTCCCTTCGGATTGGCGAGAAGACATTTTCGACGCTCCGGAAAACGGATGCTTAAGCCTAAGGGATGCCATTGCTATAGCTCTCAAAAAAAACAAACTGGATATTGATGCAACAATCGAACGCACGGCATACGGCAATGAAGACGAAATAAGCCTACCGGAATTTGCACACGCTTTGTTCAGGCAAGAACAGGCGGAGCATATCTCCAGGAGGTAAACGAATATGCCAGGACATTGCACAAACAAAAATTGCTTTGTTGATGAGGGTGAATCTTGCGCCCGCGGACACCTCAATCCGACAGAGTGTGAATGCTGGTCTAAAAAGAAAGCAGGCTCATCTGAAGACAAAGAGCAAAGCTACACTGCCGCCAGAGTCCCCTGGTCTGGTAGCACACTGGGGATGGCTGACCTTTCAAGCCTCTTACCCCGTGGACGATCAATGCTGATAGGTGTGCTAGGGGCACACGATGCAGGGAAAACAACTCTTTTAACCGGCTGTTATCAAAACCTGTTAGCAGGCCACCCCATGGCCAATGCTCAATTTGCAGGCTCCAGAACGCTTGGCGCATGGGAATCATTAGCTGCCTTTACACGTTTCGATGACCCAGCAAAGGGTCCCACGTTCCCGCCACACACCCCACGAGGCACCAACCGGGTTCCAGGGCTCATGCACGTTGCGCTCAGAGGAACCAACGAAGAGCTACGAGATGTTTTGATGACAGATGCTCCAGGCGAATGGTTTTCAAGTTGGGCAATAGATGAAAAAAATGATCTGTCGCAAGGCGCTCGATGGGTAGTAGGTAACTCAGACGCCTTCTTAATCTTCGCTGATTGTGAACGTCTATCCGCCCCTGGACGAGGCCGAGGCCACGCAAGGAGTGAGATACGCCAGCTCATAGAAAGAGTGGCAAACCATGTTAACGACAGGCCTACCACTCTTGTCTGGGCCAAAAGCGATGTCACACCACCAGAAAAAATCAAGGAATCCGTAAAAAAAGCTCTTTATAAAAACATACCACATGCAACCGAGATCGAAACAACGATTAACGACATTGAAACCCTAAAGGCCGCATTGGAAAGTGTCATTTTTCCTTGTTGGCTTCCCAGCCGGATGAACCAACTAGTCGAACCAATTGTCAAAGCTCAACCGTTTGAAGCCTATAGGGGGGACCGTGGCTAATCCTGAACTTTTGTTACTTGGTGGTCCCAACAGTGGGAAAACACATTATGCAGGCCAACTCTATGGAAGGCTCCAGCGCAATCCTGGTGTTTTACAAATGCGAGGACAAGGAGCCACACCTGAAAATCTTCGTATCCTCGAAGAAGTCCTGAACAGCTTGGAGGAAGGATGTGCTGCAGGGCATACCTCGGCCACAACATGGGAAGACATTCAGTTGCAATTGGAAGATGAATCAGGAAGAGCAATTGACCTTAATTGGCCTGATTACGGGGGCGAGCAGTTAAAAGCTATAACCGACGATCGACAAGTCTCGGAACAATGGCAAACACGCCTTGAGACTTCAACAGGCTGGGTCTTGCTAATCCGCCTCAACTCCGAAACGACTTATAAGGAAAACTTACCGAATCTACTCAAGAGAGAAGGTAATCCGAGAATTGCAGACATAGAAAATGAGTGGGATGCAAATGCTCGTATTGTAGAGCTTTTACAAATTCTTCTGCACATTGCTAGCAAAGGTATTGCTCACCGCCTCGAGACTCCTCGTCTAATTGTACTGCTATCTTGTTATGATGAAATTGAAACAAAAGATCTCTCTCCCCACGAAGTATTGAACAGCTATTTACCTCTTGTATCTTCTTTCATCCAATCCAATTGGGTTCCAGAAGCTTATAGCGTTTGGGGACTATCGTCTTTAGGCTGCCTCCTCGAACCAGATTCCAATAATGATGATTTCATTGATGAAGGTCCAGAATATCAAGGTTGGATTGTCCCTCCCAATGGTAGCAATGAAGACCCCGATCTCAGTAAACCTTTGGCCTGGTTACTGGAAGAGTTGTGATCAAACCATTTAGAGCCCAATACGGTGAATACGATAACAGTCACGCCCTTCTTACATGGGACAAGGCTAATGGAGAACTCCCAACGAGCCTGCTGGGGCTAACGGACAAACCCCAGTTTCCGACATCTCCAGGCGAAGTCTGGTGGCCATCGGTAGGATGTAGCCCCATTGAAGAATGGTGGGCGTTATGGTGGACAACCCCTGACGAGAAAGCCAAACGCTCCGGAATGGCTAAAAGCGAAGTTGCGATTTGGCGAATTAAAGATATCGGCAGCATCGATGATCTAAGCCCGTTTTTAGAAGAGTTATGTGGTATCGAGCAAATACTATCTCCTCCAAACTCGCTGCTCAGCAACACAGCCGAAGCATTACTCTCGCGCTCTCAAAAACAACCTGTCATAAAAGATTTAGATTTATGGCCAGGCTTGTTGGCAGCCCTCTGGAAACAATTATGGCCAAGCGCCCGTGAACACTTTTCTGTCTGCGTAGCCGGTCAACCTCCCCAGGGAGGCGAATGGCAAGCAAATCCAATTCTATTTGGAACTCCACCTACCAGAGCTCAACATTGGAGCCACTATCCCATCTTCGACGGCAATACTGCTCTTGGTAAGATAGGACGCGGAGCACTATGGCTGTCTGGTGCTACGGACGATACAATTGATGAAATCATTCATGCTTCTCCAGAGACTGGTCCCGCACTTATCAATATAAATAAATTTGCCCGAGCTGCTGCTCATCTTGACAATTTCCGAGACAATAACACCCCGGATAGCGCCTTAAGCTTTTTGAGAACCATAGCAACATTAGCCCCTCAAATCTCACAAGCCAATCAGCTTAAACAAGAAGCTTTGGAAGTTGTCCACGACCATATACAAAATGCATCTGCAAAGTTCATCAACGCCCTTGCCAATCTAGACAGCAATCAAATTCCAGCAAACAAGTTCCTTGAAAACGAAATATCCACCTGGATTGGAACTCGACTTATTGCAAAAGAGGCATCAGACGCTGTCCAGCTACTGTCTTTTTTAGAACCAGATACCCAACAAACTTGGTGGCAAAAATCTATCCAAAGCGCACTCACTAAAAAACTAACCAAGTTATCACCTAAATGGGCCACAGCGACTCTGCAATGGGTTGCACTTGGCGCATCAATCGAAATCATACAATCATTGCTTTCAAGCTCGTCAAGCAATGAGGACCAACTGCTCGCCGTTGCCGACGGAAGTCAGTTGCCAAACTCTTCGTTCCCCATCATACGGGAGTTTTGTAAAAGACTTGGCTGGTCCAGGCTGCACGCCTGGGCTGCGGGCAAAGAATCAAGTCCAGCGGTTGCCTTTACAATACAGCGAGCATTCCCGACTAGCGCAATGGACGGGCTTGTTTACCTACTCAATTCACTGCCAGGCAAAGCCGTTCTAACAGAATATCTTTCCCACCCCGAATCTACCCCAGTAGCGAGTGTCGCTCAGAGAACAGTTAACGACAGTTCATTGATAGACTCTCTCGACCCAGCAGTTGATTCATGGCGCCGCCTTTGGGCAGAACACATCCAACACGGTGGGGCCACGTGGCCAGATAGAGTAGATACTGACACAGCAAAAACGGACCTTCTTAACGCCATTCTTGAAGGGGGCACTTCCTACGGTCTTGCTAAAACTCTTGCCGAAGATCTTTCAGAAAACGCACTCGCCTTTCCCCAGCTCGACAAGGTCCTTTCCATCTTGCCAATGGACGAACAGACAGCCTTGGCCAAGCAGGTAGCACAAGTATTGATCACCAAAGTCAATGCAGGCCACACACTCTCTCTCCCAAGCCCATATGTTCTAAAAGAGGTATTCAAGGAACTGATTTTAGCTCCTCCCTCTGCCCAATTCATAGCCAGCCTTTTCCAATGGGATGCAAACATTGAAGAAGAAGCCGTAAGAAAGTGGCTCACAAAGCTCTCTGGTGATGAAATAGCAACTATCAGCCACATCCTTGGAAGCCACATACAAGCGTTATCCTGGAAGAAAATTGCTCAAGATATTTACAAGCGCAGTTTACATGAACGCAGCTTGAAAAAACTAGCAAATTCCTGCTCCGATTTATTGCCAATTCTGAGCCAGCTGCGTTTGAAATTTTCCAAGACGCCGAGCTCCTCCATCGATCCTGCTGACAAGAAACAGCTTCTTCTTGAAATAGCCCGACTGGGCGCAGACACCGTTACCGATGGTTTGCACGACCTTTGGGAACGCGCTGGCGGGAAAAGGAAACACCTTGAACTGTATGGCACACCAGAATCTCAATGGCAGCATGCTGTTTTTCGTGCAGAAGACGGGAAGCTAAAAGGTGGTGTAGGTGCCTTGCTTGAGGCTCTTGAAAAAGAAATCCCACACAATCAGGAACTGAAAGAACTAAAAGATATGTGGCAATTACTCAACCGCAAGAGGAGACTCTTTTAAAATGCTTGAAATTCAAAATATGATAAAAGACGCATCGACTGTTGCGACTGTAATTATTTTAGGGACTAGCTGCTTAATTTCCCTATTTGCGTACTTTAAATCGAGAAAGGCCACAAAGACTACAATACGCCATCAAATTGAAATTGAAAAATTACAGAAAGAATCTTTATACTATCAACAAACATCTCTGCTCTATCAAGAACTTGCCTCACAAAAGAATCATTTTGACATTTCGCGACACCATCAAAAGACCCTTATCGAAGTATCTGATGAGTTAAGAAAAATTGTCAAAGAGCTCACAAGCGTTGCAGGAAAAGCATACCAAAAGATCTACGAACATTTTGACAATTATGACCCTCCTAGATTTCAAAAACACCTGAGGCACAACTTTCATGACATAACTGAAGTAGTCAAAGACATTTATGACCCAGCTCTTGACTCAGATCATGGTATGGGCATCATTAGTCGGCTTCAATTTCTCACGAGACTTGACGAGGACTTTGAGGACCACAAACCACAAGCCCCTCAATCGTACTGGCACCGACTTATAGCCCGCTTTAAAAAGTGTCAGGAACCAAGTAGCTACCAGGAAGAACTTTACCGTCTCCCAAATTTTTACGAAAATGTTGCGATCTTGTTGGATGCATTTTCTACCAAGCAATCAATGGAGATGTATTCAGCAATATACCCATACATTGATGAATTCCTAACCCTTCACGCCAATTCACGCGACCAACTGGAAAAATTAGAAAAACGGCTAAAAAAAGCATTAGAAGAAAACGGAAATGAACCATTCGATTTATTGGCAGTCCCCAACCTTGGCTTTGCTTTCCTGAGAAAACAAAAAGACATTAGTAAATTCTTGCATCTTCGCCCGGTGGCCCATTATGAACCAGACAATAATTATCAACATCATTGCATTCCCAACATTATTTATGCAGGCTCTGTCCTTCGCATTGTCCGGTATCCAAACTTGTGGGGGCAATGGCAGCCAGGCTATGGCGACAACATGAGATCGTACTCGTAGCCCAGTCTTACGGACTCCCTTTAAATACGCCCCCCCAACAACACAGACACGCCAAAAGAAACACAACAACATACAAATGTACAAACATGTGAATATTTGTACGTAAACAAAAACTCTCGAAAGCTCATATAGAAACTAGCGGTAATCCTCCCATTTCTAGTAGGTTTGAAAAGTAGAGGCTATGCTACCTCGGCCAGTCTTGCCCTTGGGGGGATTACCTAGCCAAGATTCACACCATCAATCGTATCAATACCCTTTGTTTTCAAGGTATTCATCTAGAGCCTCACGTATCAAATGAACCTCCTTTCGGTCCATTTCAAAAGCAGCTCTCCGAAGCCTTTGGTACAGCGCCATATCGAATTCAACATTCTTAGACTTCTTCATTGGTGCCCCACCAGTTTTCCCAATTATTGTCTCGATCGCTTTAACCTGACGAACACTAGAGCGCTGTCCTAATCCCTTGGGCTTAGCCATTTGTATGAAACTCCATTTATATCTTGATACAAATGTACATTGGTACATTAAAATTTCCGCAAAAATTCACGCGCTAACTGAGCATAATCAAATGCACCATTAGCTTTTGGAGCATATTCAAAAATCGACAAGCCATGACTTGGAGCGCTGGCCAAATCGACGTTGCAACGAATCTTCGTCTCGAAAACCTTATTTACAAATTGCCCTTGCTCTCCGATGGATCGAACAACGTCCCGATGAAGAACTTTTCGCCTGTCATACTGTGTCACAATTACGCCAGCCAGTTCGACGGTTGAGTTTAGTTCCTTGCACGCTTCAAAAGTCGTCCAAATCAACCCCAAGCCGCTCAATGCATAGTATTCCGCCTCAGACACGAAGTAGACATGTGTCGCTGCGACAAATGCATTTACCGTCAGCAGCCCAAGATTGGGTGGACAATCCAGCATGATGTAATCGTAGGAACTCAAAATAGACTTAAGCCCCTTCCGCAAAAGTTGCTCTCTAGCGATTCGACCTGAGAATTCGAGATCTGCTGTGGCCAAAAGCTGCGACGCTGGAAGCAGATGAACATCCCCAACATCAAGGATCATTCGCTCAACAGGTTGCCCTTTGAGCAAGTCAAACACACTCTGCCCAACGCCATAGGGGTCCACACCAAGACCATCCGTAAGATTTGCCTGAGCATCGAGATCGACACACAGAACCTTATATCCAGCCTTGGCAATGGCCACACCAAGGTTATTCACGGTGGTTGTCTTTCCAACGCCCCCCTTTTGGTTCGCAAAGGCACAAACTTTCGATTTCACTCGTCCTCCCATTTAAAACATCAAACTTGACATTCCATTAGCACAATGCAATCATTAATTTGTATTTTTTGATAAATCAAGAGGCAACAATGAACAAGATCTCAGAAGCTCAGGTTAAGCACATAATTTCAAATGGAGTCATAGTTGACGTGATATTTACCCCTGCTGAAAACGGAAAAGACAAATATATCAGCGTAGTTCGTGTTAACGACAGAGACAACATACTTCACACTCAAAAAGATCACATACGCAAATTTACAGCAAAAGCTGCTATCAACTGGTCCCTCGAAATGAAGACAGGAACTCATATTGTATTTGACGTAGACTACAATCACAGTTTAACTGATCAATTCAACAAGATTGACATATCATAAAACATATTCTGACAAATTGAGAGGCAAAAAATGCTTGTAACTGCAAACCAAGATGAAATCGAAATAATGTCTTGGGAATGGGAGCCAATTTACGAACCCGCACTAAAGAACTCCATCAAAATGGGAACACCGTTCGAAATTGAATTCCGCGAGATTGCTGGAACCAGAGATTTTAAGTACAAAGATCGAGAACCCCCAAGATTCTTTTTCGCTGTAATTACGACCCGGCGGCAGCACTCATTCTTCCTTCTTACCCAAAAAAATAAAATCAGATATTTCTCCGAAAAGGCTGCCTACAAGTGGCTAAAAGATATTAATTATTCTGGCCCTTGCATTTTACGTTCAGACATAGAACCACGGTCTCCCAAAGACCACGTTGGAGAGCCAACGGTGGCCCAACTCCACGGCAATCAACTCGATGTCGAGCAAAAGAAACTTGATAAAATGAAAATGGACAGCACAGTCCATGAAGCTAATTCTGAAGACAATTAAACTTTCGACAAGAAGGGCCCGTGAGACATACATGACCTAGACATAGGGATTTCGAGAGGAGTCAAAAAATGAGTAAGAACACAAGCCTCTTCGGTTTTGGGAGCTGCCAGCCTGCGATAATTAAGAAGGGCTACAACAAAAAAGCGACCGATAAGATCCTCCAGAAGCATCGTCAAAATGCTGAGGCTTATAAATATAGAATTCGTGAGTTGGATGAAGAGTTAGACGTAATTGCCACTCAGAGAGACGCCATGAAGAATTTGTTCTATGAGTACCTGGATAGATTTGGCGTTGAATATGATGAAAAAGAGGTTCAAAAAGATTTTGAAAGGCATGTAGCCGAGCTGTCATAAAAAAGGGGCGATTTACGCCCCTTTTTATTATCCGCCCATCCTTCCATTTTTTGAAGTGCTAAAGTTGCGTCTCGATTTGTTATTCAAAGCGGCATCTTCATCCTTCCCTGAATTTGAATCAGAATCAGAATCAGATGGCGTCCCACCACCTCCAGCGGCCTGCGCGGTTGTAGTAAAGACACCAAAGACCTGGTTCGTAGATCCGCGCATGTGATCCTCGGCACCGTTCATGAGTTGAGCACCAGCTCCCATCTGTCCAAGCCAACGCATGATGTTGTCAGGCAGGTGGTTAATGAGCTGGTAAAGCTTATTGCAGAGGAAAAGGATAAAGGCGCAGAAAAAGAATATATAAAAAATAGTGCCGGCTAGCCCAATGTTTCTCTCCGTGCCTCCTGGAAGCATCGGAGCTGATGAAATAATAATCTCCGCGCTTTCCGATATGATTGGGCCTATGACGGCAATTATTATCAAGGCGACGATAAGACCAAGGAGCATAAGAAGAGGGCGGAGTAATATACTCACCAGGAGTATATAACCGGATCTTCCATGCTGGCCGGCGAAGCCTTGACCTTCAGGCATTGCGTGAGCTAGGCACCAAATTGGTGCAGCTACCAAGCTTTCTATAACCAGAATCAACCAACTGACCACAGCTCCCCACCAGATGATGAACGGCAGCGCCGGCAAAAGAAAGGCCATGGCCAAGCCTGCAAGGTATAGGGGTATAACGCCAACGATAGCGAAATCTCCCAATCCTTGAACGACCTTGTTGCCGGCTTTTATCAATGCGCCGGTGATCCCGCCAGATAACCAGTTCCCGATCTTTCCAACCCAACCATTTTCCGAGGCATGTTCAACTGCTGAGGCTCCTGCTTTAATCGCAATAATTGCGGTTATGTATCCGTGGACAGTTGCTACCAATTTGTGACCTACTTCAGACATCGAAACAATGGGGTCACCCGAGTTCATTCCATGGATCACGTACGTAATCATTCCCCTAAAAAACTCGTTAAACATCGTGGAGAGAGTGCCTTCCTCATTGCCGCCTTTGCCAGCTTCTGCCGCCGCTGACATGTCGAAAGCTTCCTTGGCCACCTGGCTAGCCCTAGAAAGTATAATCGAACTTCCTTTTTCCGAGATTAAGGGGGCGAGGTTGCTATCGCCTATTGGCAAAGCATTATTCCCTGGCTTGAAGGCGGTCGGAAATGTTTTAAGTTCTTGATTCAGCCCTTCCAGAAAACCTGACATTGTCCATGCATAGGCACCAGCACTGACCCAACCGCGCCACAAGGCCTCGCGTTTGAAATCCTCAAAAGCTGCTTTTCGCTTTTCCGGTACTTCCTTCTTGTAATAATCAGATATAAATTCCCGGAGCTCTTTTTTATATGCGTCCGCAGCGAGCCAGAGCTTTTTTTGGGGAGATACAGGAAACGCTTCCTTACTCACAAGCGCTTCATTTCTCACAAATGGTTTTGCGATCGAATTGCATTCAAGAACAAGTTTTTTAATGAGATTTTCGTGTTTATTTTGGATGGAAGAATCACTCATTAAAGGCATTCTGATATATCCCATTCCTGTGTCGCGGATCGATTTGGGACCATTCCACACAAGTAAAATATATTTCTGACCGGCCCTTTCTTCTTCTCGCCGCTCATAAATAGTGTCGCCTTCTATGGGATTGTATAGTGGAGAGTCTGGATCGCCGTAAAAATGATTCCAACGCTCTTGATTCACCTGATTTATAAAAATTGTTTTCACCAATTCATCCGCTTGCTCGGCCACCTTGGGAGGCAGGCTGGCCACGATCTGGCCAACCTGTTTTTCCTGATAGTCGAGTGCCACGTACCACATCCAATTTGCAAACTGAATGCTGAAGGCGACGCACCAAAGAATTCCGATTTGCAGTAGGCAAAAACCTTTGGCGACGGGCGCAATTGCTCCGAGCGAGGTAGCAATGCGAATCGGTACCCAGGCGGTGTGATATTTCTCACCCAGAGGCTTTCCTTCCGAGGCTGTGCCTATGCAGCCTGTTAAGTATACCCAAATAAAGATGATGATTATGGCACTTGTACCGAGCCAATTTAATTGCTCAAAAATAGGCAAAAGAACTGACACTGCTGCATTGCCGCCTGAGCCGGGATCACCGCCGACGTTCAAAGAGTGCCACCCAGGGCCGAAAACGGCGTCCAACAAACGGGCGGAAAGATCGTGCGGGTTAATTGTTGGCAGAGAAAAGCCCTGCGCCGGATCCACAGGTAAAGAATATGGATTTTTCATGTTGCACCTAGTCTTAGAGAAGCGCGGTCAGCCGACTGACCTGTGATTTTGCCCAAGGACGAAACTCAGAATCCTTGTTGCGCGAAAGGACCATCACACTCCACCAAAGCCGAGGGAGGCTGTAGACACAGGCGAAAATAATCATTGAGTATACGAGCACATTACCCCACCACTTGTAATATTGAATTTCCGTGGTGTGCCACACAAAAAAAAAGATAGAATAAAAAGCAAGTATGAAAGAAAACAGGATGTTACAAAGAACACGCAGGGTACTAAAGATACTTTTCATCATTTTTTACTCCTATCCAAACAATAAGGGGTTGAAATTTTCTATTTTTGAGCATCCATAAGCGCCATGAAGAGCTGACAAAGATAATCCAGCTCAGAGCCAGAAGAAGGAAGGATATCAATAAACTATTCAAAGTGGGGAAGCCGAAAATAAACACCTGGTCCCAAACCACCAAACCCATCAGCAATAAGGGAATAAACGCGATCCATCTGTGAAGTTTATATGCCCTGATGAGGCGTGGCCTGTCTCTTTCTGTAAAACCCCAGTGTTTTTCCACCTCGGGCCAGTTTGTCATGTCCGGCGCGCCGGGATCGTCAAGAGCCATTGGCTTTCTGGGAAGAGTGCTGCGGAGCATTTGGCCAATATGACGCCTTAGCTTTTTGTGTTCTTCCCAATCAACAAGCCGTTTCGCTGTTTTAATAGGTCTCATTTATTGCTCCCAAATATTCTAAAATTTATATGCATAAATTGAGAAAAGAATATCACACCTCTAGTGTTGCGGCAAACAAAACACTAAAAAACAGTAGTTTTTCCAATTTTATCTGTATAAATTTTGAAAAATTGATCAAATCATAAGGACTCGAATTGCTTCGAGTCCTTTTTATTTTGTGATTTATTTGATCATATGAATCATGCATTGCCAAAAGGTGCAGTTCTCATGATTTCACGGCGTAAAAAAAGGCCTTGGAGATTTTTATACGTTTCCGTCTCCTTTGCTGCCCGACCTGCCGTGTCCAAAAGCTCACGCAACTCATTCTGATCCAAGACAAAAGCACCTACTTGGTCGGCCAGTGTCTCAAATTCGGCAGGACTTTGATTTTTGAAATCTAACAAATTTGCACTCACCATGCTTCACCTCCATAGTGTTTCATTTATGAAATCATAATTTCAAATATGAATTAATTGGTCAACACCAAATTAGACATTTGTTTCAAATATGAAATAATGATTTCATTTGAAGGATACTAGGATAGCGTGTAAGCATACTTACATGGACGAAAAATGGAATGATGAAGCCAAAAAAATTCTGAAAAGCCTCCTGGCACGAAATGGTAAGACTCAGAAAGAGTTAGCTGAACTGTTATGTCAGCATGGGTGCAAGGAAACACGCTCCAGCGTGACAACAAAAATTAACCGCGGAAAATTTACATTCGCTTGGTTCCTCTTGGTGCTCAGCATTCTCGATTTGCAGCCGGAATTCAAAAAATCTGACACACCGTAATACTGTCTTTTGACCACTCGTACCGATCCCTCTTTACAATCTGTCCAATGCACTGCGCGGGGATACAAAGAACCGCTACAAGCCTATTCATCAAATCGCTCCACCATCTTTTCAACGCCCAAGGCGTGATGGTGGACCACCCAATGCAATAAGTTGCGGAATATCTCGTAATATTCATCTATAGCGATATGGACCCGACGAAAGTCCTGGCCAAACTGCTTATAAGTTGAATTCATATGGCTATCTAAGCGCATATTCATTCCTTTCAGGCAATTCAATCCACCACTTTTCTAAGCCATCGGCGTAACCGAGGGCTGTCCAATCAACTCCACAGTCATGGCCAACCTGATGGACGTGGTAATGACCGAAAAACCATTGCTTCGGCTTCACAATTTCAAGAATGGCGTCCAGCATCTTCGGGGTCGGCTCCTTGAATTTGGCAAGCCATGGCAACGAGGCATAGCCAAAGGGTGGACTCTTCTCGATACTGAAACAAGTCGGAGCCGTGTGGCTGATAACTATATCAACCGGCTCGTCCAGCACTTTGGCGAAGTCCGAATACGAGGGCAATTCCTGGGGGAACCAATCCCGGCCACGTTTGCGATGAACCTTGTCGATTGACTCAGCGCCACCGAAAAACAGCACTCGTCGACCATCAGCAAGCACGAGTATCGAGCCGCGTGGCTGATAGAAGCAACCAGGTGCGACTTCGAGCTGGCCGGTTCCCTGGATCAACTCAAGCGCTTCATGGTCCTCATGATTCCCATCGCACCAATAGACTTTGGTTCTGCCAAGTTCGAATTCCGGATCGTCTGGTGGCCATCCTGGATACTCTTTTGGCCAGTACCCAAAATCGCCCACTTGCAAAATGGCGTCAGGCTGTTTGTCTTGCACCAGGTCATTGAGGGCTTCAAAACGCCCATGAAGATCACCTACCACTAGAATCATAGCTGAAACAACTCCTGAAGCCGTTGAAAGGACACTGGGTAAAAGTCATGGCAATCCACGCCTACGTCCAAGGACAAACCAAAGGGTTCGAGTAAACCGTGGCTATGGCCAAAGACGTGCCAACTCCCATAATGGGATCGTGGCCATACGCGCATGGCGTAATGGCATACGACCACAAGCTGCTTGTCGACCTGGACCGTGTGAATGTCTGGCGCCCTGCGAGGCCCAAGCCAGTTGTCATGTGAGCCGTATAAAAAAATGTGTTCGCCATTGAGCCGGCTGATATACTTTTCCTCGGCCAACTCACGCGTTTTGACAAAGGCAAAATCGCCGGCATGAATGACGGCATCCTCCGGCCGCACAACCGCGTTGTGACGCCGGATCAGCTCCTCATCCATTTCCTCGACCGAAGAAAAGGGACGACTTTCGTATTCCAAAACCTTGGCATGCCCAAAATGCTCATCGGCGGTAAAGTAAAACAACACGCCCTCCTCTCATATTCCCAAATCCACCAACGATACGTTCATTCCCCACCATAACAATTAACCATTTCGAACCATCTGGAACCATGAGCCACATATTCCACGCCCCACGTACCTTCTAAGGCCTCTTTCAGCGTCTCACGGACCGAATATATGATAATCTCGACTGCTGGATATCTCTCAATTTGAACCTTTCGAGCTTAGCTATCTGTCAAAAGAAGCGGCAATTATTGATGATTAAAGCAAAATCAGCTTTGTTGCGAACTCTGGAAGCGTGAGTCATATATTTATCGGGGATATACGTTCGAACTAGGCTTCAAATCACGCCGTTTTACTGGCTGCGATCCTGTTACTTGAACTAACCCTCGCCTGCTCCCTTTTCGCCTTTGACTGGCCAAGCCATAATTCCCTTGAGTTCGATCCGAGCAATGTCCCATGGCAATGGCAATTTGCTCCTTGGAGACTCCAGCCCCTTTCAAATCTGCTGAAAATTGGTGTCTGAAGGAGGCCATCGAGACTTTACCTTTCCAGCGCTTTCCGAGAGCCTTAATTACAGCAAGCTCAACTGCCCCTCGAACAGCCCTATCACTCGCTGCAGGTTCACAACAAAGAGCCCCCCCAGCCTTTTCTACCAAACGGTAGAGCCCGTGCTCCATTGTTGAAACCGGACAAATCACCAGTTCGCGTTTCATCTGCCCATAGCCCTGACCAGTTTTTGCGCCATAAAATGTCAAAACAAGCTTCTTGTCATGTATGATCAAATGCACGCCATCAGAAACTAGCCCTTTACCGACTTCTCTTCCCGGATATAATTCCGCGGGCCTACAACCCGACGCAGCTAAAACAAGAATTAATAATCTGTGTTGCCGAGGCACGGCTCTGAACAACTCCATCTGCCAATCTGGGATCGCTTTATTGAGCCGACCCAGATATTGGCGCTTGCCTTTTCGAGATTTCTTATCCACCTGCACTTTTGGATGTGCCGAAGGCCGTCCTTCACGCTTTCTTTGTCGGCCGTAATCTGGGGCTTGGTCTTCGAGTAAACGTGCGCTGTCCAATATCATGGACTCAAGATGCTCAGCTTGCTCCAAGGCTCCTTCGTCGGCGATCCTTCTCAACGCTTTCACATTCTCAAACCTCTGAATAATCTGCTCGGCCAGTCCATATTGGTAGCCTGCCTTTAGTGCATAGTACCTACGCTTGCTCAATGGTTTCGCTGAACTCTTCTCGTTGGCATATGCCTGTGGCGTGAGCCCCCTATCGTCGAGTTGATGAAACGACCGCAAATATCCTTTTCGGGTGCTCTCTTTGAGACTCCGATCAACGATCTTTCGAGCCATCTTTGCAGCTTGTTTCAAATCCATTTTGACAGCCATTGTTAATATGTATTTTGATTTTCCAAGCCTCCCCTCTGCCCTTCCGGGCAGCTCCCCTCACAGAGGGGAAAATATAGGCTTATGTCCAAAATCTGCGGCGTGAATCACGCCATTTTTCGCAGGCTCAAAATGTCATGCTTCTCGCAGCAAATTTGCCCCATAAGCCTATATTCGCGGTAGGCTAAACGTCGCCTACCGCGAATATGAAGACGACTCGTGATTCACTTCTAGAAATCATATTGAAAATCATCCACTCCCCCTCCCGGCTGACCTACGGATTCAAGAGCAAAATTCCAACATGCAAACACGGATCGAATGCAAGGATCTACACCCGGGACATCTGTTTTCCAAAGCTCCGCCCCTGTTTGCCTACTTACCTGCAACAACACATCCCAGGCCACCTCTTCTGGGCTGGCTCCAGGCAGGACACACCAACTCGCGAGGCACATGCTGCGGGTCAAGAGGTTATGAAACCGGCCCGAATAGTAGGCGTTCCACATGACTAAAGGTGACAGCCTTTGTTCGTGAGCCAAATCGTGGCAATACGGAGGGGGAAAAGGGCTCTCGAACGCCTTTAAACGGTCATCGAGGGCAACCCTATACTCTCGATAGCTTCGTGCTTGTTGCGTATTTAGTAGATGCTTAAGGACAAGCGACATATTAGACCCACTAATAGGTGCTCGAAAAACCAATTCCAGGCCTTGATTGCCTTTGAGCTTTCGGAGGCACAAAGGATTCAGCCACGTCCTTATCAATCAGCCAGGCCTTCTCTATCTGCCTAGCCTCGATGATCCCCTTTTCACACCACTGTCGTGCAATGCGGATTGAGACATCATGCAGTTTGACCAGCCCTTCTACGGGGTAGCCGTTATACTCTTTAAGAACCGACTCAATGTACTGATCGTGATGCCTGCAGCGGTCATTGAGTTCCCTTCGGGCTGCAAGCACATCTTCATAGGCAGACTTCTTGGGCCAGAGGTCGAAGTGGTCGAACCTATTTACCCTTTCCAAGGCTCTATTGGCATTTTTGAGCCCAAAATCGAGCCCTGCAAGGTAGGTGTCAACTTTCGGTTTTGGAAGATCGTCCCCCCCCCATGGCCACGGCCCGGTGTAGCTTCTCTTCTCGAATTTTTGTTCGCTAAAGATGATACGCACTTCCATGTGAGCCCCCTCAAGAGCCTTCCACTGTTCCATTATTTTACGTGTCGAGTAGTCAACAGCTTCCATCAACAACTCACGAGCAAGGTCGATAAGCGATGTGCTATCGCCATCAAAAAAGTCACGGTCAACGTTGATATAATCCAGGATGAACTTATGCAGGTTGAAAGGATCTCCGACAGACCTACATATGCTGTCAACATTGCAGTGTCCATTCAACACATTGTGACGAAACACAGCTGCAAAGCGGTTGTGAATCTTCCATGCCTTGGCCACAGCATTAACGAGTTGGGTTTCAGTGACCTTCTCGCCGGCGTAGAGTTTTTCGAGAAGCTCTACACAAAGGACATACGCTTCACGAGCCTGCTCATCCATTATCTCAGTAAATCTCTTCATGTTGGGCATGAAGCCTCCTTTGGCTTTCAATTTCTTCCTTTTCATTGGCTGCCTTTTGCCTTTCGCGCCGAAGGAGCTTGGAGGCGGAGCCGACTCTTTCCCTATTTAACTGCCACTGATTCATAATCCCGCTCTTCTTTTCTTGGGTAAGTAGGGTAAGAAGAGGATAAGAATATATAATATGATGCAACCTGACGAACTGGGACGTCACCCTTAACGGTTGGAGGACGTCATCCTTAATCTTCATTTTTTCAGGGACGTCACCCTTACTGATTTTTCGCGAACAGGGACGTCACCCTTAATCATTCATACTACTAGGGACGCCATCCTAAAATTTTATCCCCATTAGGGACATAATCCTTAGGAATCAGCACTTGCCAAACATTGCAAACCCCGCCGTTTTAATTGATTTTGCACAAACTGGGACATCATCCTTAACGCCTTTGCAGCAATTTCTCGTTGACCTTTTTGCGTATTCCATTCGCCCGTATCAACTCCTTCCGTACAAATCTGAAATGAACATTGAGCCTAAAATTGTAATCAACGATTTTTCGCCCCTGCTTTTTATGCTCCTCTACAAATGATTCAATAACTTTTGCAGCTTTCAATTCGTCTAAACCAATCCGAAACTTCTTCGCATTGTCAGACAGCTTTGAATACACAACAAAACCATGGCGATTAACAAAAGATTTCAAATAAATGTTGATTGGCGGCTGCCTGTAAGTAGCACCATAAAATCGCAGACTTAACTGCTTATATATTCTGCGTGCGTAGCGACTTTTAAACCCCATACACAACTCATAGTTAATCTGGCGAAAAAGCCCTTCCTTAAGATGCTGGGAAACAAGGGGGTGAAGTTGGACATACCCGCGCCCATCCTGAGCATCTGTAGACAACAAGAATTCAGGGTATGTGCTTGTCCCAGCTACGGCCTCACCTTTTTCGTCTTCAAGAATAATCCGGGCTCCGCCAAGGATCTGAATAGCTTCCTTAATCTCACTGTAACTATAGCTATGACTGATACGTTTCAGTTCTTGCTGAATTTGACCAATGGTTACGGCAACTCTTGTTGTGTCCTTCAATTCAAAAAGGCTTTTGTTTTCAATCGCAATTTTTGTAATTGCATCTTCCACAAACTCCTCTCGGGTCCCTATGAACATCTCCTTGGTTCCAATCATCATGCCAGTTTTAGGATCTCGAATTTTGATACGAGCTGGGTGAAGAACTACTTTGTACAAAATCCCATTAGCTTTGAATTCTCGTTCACGTGACTCAAGATGTTTTTGGTCAGTCGGCTCATCATGCACATACTTCGGTATCTCGTTGTAAAGCTCCACCATATTTGAATATTCATCGTCAACATCATAATAAAAGAGGCTTAATTGATGTGCTGAGGGCACAGACAACTTATTCCCTGCAGCCCTCTGTTTGTCGTCGATGTGCTTCATGATGAAGCCATTATTATTTGTTGACATTCGATATGTCAAGAAGTACTTATTGATCACGCAACAAATACAAATCATCAAAATGCAATGACAGACAATCAACTTAAGTGCCTGACATACAAAGAACTTGCTTCACTCATGCACCTGGAGCACAAAACCATGTATAATGTTTGGAAAGCTCTTCCTCACTTTTTTGTCACGCCCAAAGGGTGGGACAACCCTCGGCTAGAATCAGCAAGATTTGATTATTTTGAAGTGATTGCGCATTGCAAAGCCATGAGCCGGCATCAAGAGGAGGCTGCAAATGGCAGTCAACGTATGGTTTCGTCCTTATCCAAGGAAGGGAAAGAAGTATCGCGCGTACTTCAAATACAAAGGGAAACAGCCGTCCAAAGCTGTAATGACCAAGAAGGAAGGTCGCGAATGGGCCGAGCAGAAAGTCAAAGAAATAGACGCGGAACTCAAGAAGGAAAAGTCTCTGGCTTTGATGTTTTCCGCAGGGTCCAAGGAGTATCTTGAAGACTGCGCTTGGATGCAGCGGCAAACAATCAACGAAAAATACCACCAGTACACTAGCTTTGCAGAATGGATGGTCAAAACCATCCTGAATAAGCCAGTCGATTTCTCCTTTGACTCGATCACTATTGAAATTGCTCGCAAATACTATCGCTATGTTCAGGCCAAGGTGTCCACAAAGACGGCCAATAACCACCTCAAGAATCTCAAGGCTATGTGGAACTGGCACATGGCAGAAGCTCGAACGAACTTCAATCCTTGGACCCATATCAAAAAAAACAAGGGAGAAGAGCACCAAGAATATGTTCCCCCCACTGAAGACGTCGTAGCCGTCCTCCTCGCCGCCAAGCCTTGGCAGCAAAACTACCTCAACATCATCCTCAAGACAGGTTGCCGCGCCAGCGATCCCCGCCGGCTAACATGGGATTTCGTTAATTTCGAACAAGAATGGATTGCCTTCTGGACAATGAAGCGCCAGGGCGGAGAGAAAAAATACCGTAAGATAGCGATGCCCAAAGGCAGCACACTTTACAACATCCTGAAAAGACGTTGGAATGAGCGAGACAATAGAAGCATATACGTCTTTACCAACCCGGAAACGGGCACAGGTTACGTCCGCAATGCGTGGGACTTCAAATACATGCTCAAAGACGCTTACAACTACCAGAAGCTAAAAGATGGAACAAAAGTCAAACGCAGAGAAAAGGTGGGCCTGTGCTCCAAGGCAGGAGTTAAGCTTTTCACCCTAAAATCACTTCGACATTTCGTCGCTCTGCGCCTTGATGACTCTGGCAAGGCAAGCCTAACCGACATCCAAAAGCTACTTGGCCACGAAAAGGCCACAACCACAGATACTTATCTCAAAGGGCTCCGTGGAGATTCTCAGCGAGCAGCCGCGATCTTGGACGATGATGACCTTCTAAAAAGTTCAGAATTGAATCAAAATGGTGCACAAAATGGTGCACACCCCTCAGATGAGACAGAATAATCACAAAAAAAGGGCTTACGACGTACATCGTAAGCCCTTGAAATATGGCGGAGAAGGAGAGATTTGAACTCTCGAACGAGCTTAACACCCGTTACACGCTTAGCAGGCGTGCGCCTTCAGCCAACTCGGCCACTTCTCCGTGCTCGATACGCTTGTTGGTGACAACAACGTGTCGAGGAAAGACCGTCTACACTTTTCATCCAGTGCTTGTCAATAAAGAGAGCCGATATTTACCTTTTTTTCCGAGTTTTTCCCTTTTCTTCCTTTTCATCGCGACGACGCTTGCTCTTCAAAGCCTTGTATTTGGTCTCGTGACGGCGAGTCTTGGCACCACCGATGCGTTCGCGGCCTGGGCCTCGTTTGCCCATAGCGGAAATACCACGGTTCTTTTCCCATTCCTTTTTGTCATGGCTTGACCGAAACACGATATTCACAGGCGCGGTCTTGATACCCAACATTTTACGGAACTGGTTTTCCAAATACCGAATGTAGGACGTCTTGACGAGAGTATGGTCATTACAGAAAAAGACAAATGTTGGAATCTCTTCATCTGCTTGAGTCACATAGAAAAATTTAGGTCTACGGCGTTTCACAACCGGCGGTTGCTGGCGTTCCAACACGGCCTGGAGCGATCGGTTGAGAATTCCTGTCCCAATACGAATCTTGCATTCCTGGCGCATGGCCTCGGCAATGGGGAGCAATTTCCCGACCCCCACGCCCTTATGCGCGCTCGTCATGACAATGGGCACATGCGGGATGATCCGCAGTTCATTCCTGAATGCTTCCAACGCCCGATTCGTCTCTTTGCGAGGGACCAAATCGGCCTTGTTCACCACGACAATAAATGGCGTCTTTTCCTTGGACAAAAACTCGATGAGTCGCTTGTCCTGTCGCCCCACGCCAAGCGTGATGTCGATCGTCAAAATCGTCACGTCCGACCGCTTGGAATTCTTCAACGCACGAATCACACTGATTTTTTCCAAATGTTCCTGAATATTCGCTCGCCTGCGAACTCCGGCAGTGTCTACAAACGTATACCGCTTGCCCCGCTTCTCGAAAGTCACGTCAATGGAATCACGAGTGGTTCCGGCCACATCGGATACAATAAGCCGATCTTTGCCGATCACTGCATTGATAATGGAAGATTTACCTGCATTCGGTCGCCCAAGCATCGTCAGACGCAACCCTTTCTCAATGCCGTCATCCTCTTCTTCGGGAAGATTCAAATCAACGACAAATTGTTTCACCCGATGACGGACATCGTGCAATTTATACCCATGCGCAGCGGAAACCGGTAAAAAATCGATACCAAGTTCATGAAACTCGCTCGTCATCTCCGCTTCAAATTCACTGCCGTCTACCTTATTCACCAGCATGAAGACCGGCTTGCCTGATCGACGCACATATTCTGCGGCCTGCTGATCGAGCGGCGTCAGCCCCTCTTTGCCGTCCACCACAAAAATAATGGCGTTGGCCTCATTAATGGCCTCCTGCGCCTGTTCAAAAATTTCATCTTCGAAATCCTTGGATAATTCGGGCGTGGCTTCGGACTCCAATACCATACCACCGGTATCGATCAGATCAAAACGCACGTCACCCATCTGGCATTCGCCATAGATACGGTCGCGCGTCACACCGGGCATATCGTGGGTAATGGCCCTCGACTTCCTCAATAGACGATTAAAAAGAGTGGATTTACCCACGTTAGGGCGACCCACAAGGGCGACGATTGGCAACATACTGGCTCCAGAGTAGAAATTAGCACGAAACAATGAAATCCCGCACTTTCCGTTTTTAGGGGAAGAGCGGGATTAGCGTATCTTTAAACGAATGTCGAGTCTATCCCTCAGGATAATCCTGAAAGAGTTTTTTAATTGATTCCGTATACGGCGGATACAGCACACCCTTTTCCGTGATAATCCCGGTAATCAATTCATTCGGTGTAGGGTCAAAGGCAAGATTGTAGACCTCAACTCCTTCGGGAGGGATACGATGATCGCCGATATGGGTGACTTCGCGTGGGTCCCGATCTTCAATGGGCACATCGTCACCAGACGCGGTCTCGGTGTCGATAGTATATTGCGGAGCTGCCACATAAAAAGGGATATTGAATCGGTCCGCAATAATGGCCACACCAAAAGTCCCGATCTTGTTCACCGCGTCCCCGTTGGCAGTGATCCGATCAGCACCAACGACCACTTTATCAACCAGGCCACGTTTCATGAGCAATGCACAGGCGTTGTCACACGCGACCTTCACGGGGATGCCATCCTTGTGCAATTCATACGCGGTCAGCCGCGCCCCCTGCAAAAACGGACGGGTTTCGTTGGCAATCACCGAGACCTTCTTGCCCTGATCGATGGCCCCTCGCACCACGCCCAAAGCCGTACCGTACCCGGCAGTGGCCAACGCACCGGCATTGCAATGGGTCATAATGGTATCACCGTCATCCATGAGCGCGCCACCGAACTGGCCGATGCGTTCACACATCTCGATGTCACCAGCATGGATCTCCTGTGCCCGTTGCAGCCAGATATCCAACACCGTTTCCAGAGAGACGTCACCAGCTTCACGCCAGATCCGCCGCATTTCACGCACCGCCCACCGAAGATTGACAGCAGTGGGACGAGCATCGTGAATCTGATCGAGCTTGGCTTCAAGCAACGTTTTCCAGTCACCGTCCATGCCCTGCACTTCGCGACCAGCGAGATAACAGCCGTATGCCGCAGTCACACCGATGGCGGGTGCACCTCGAACAACCATGACCACCAAGGCAAAACAAATGTCATCCGTGGTCGTGCATTCAAACCACTCTTCGCGATTAGGCAAGAATCGTTGATCAAGAAGGACAAGCGCATCTTTTTCTAGTGAATATTGAATATGTTCAGTCATTTGTTGCCTCCGGCATTTCGAAAACTGCGTCCACTGGGGACTCGTCTCACAGGATTACGCACAACATTGTCCACACACTCACGGACGGTTTGCGCCAATTCGATATCAGCCAAATACATCTCTCTCAAAAAAAGGGAGGCTCCCAAAAGACGCCTCCCTTGAAATCATCAGGACAATTTTTCCTGAATGAGCTTGGTCACAATACCAGGGTTGGCCTGGCCTTTGGAAAGCCGCATGACCTGCCCCATGAAAAAGCCCATGAGTTTCTTTTTGCCGCCCCTGAAGGCTTCGGCCTCTGACGGATTGTCGGCAATGATCTGATCGACCATGGCTTCCAGTTCGCCGGAATCGGACACCTGCACCAACCCCTTGGCCTCAACGTATTCCGCCGGATCAGCACCAGACTCGCACAGTTCCACAAAGATATCTTTCCCGATCTTGACGGAAATGGTGCCGTCATCGACCAGTTTCAGCAACACAGCCAATTTCTCGGGCGAAAGTTTGACATCACATGCTTCGCTCTCCGATTCATGGCAAAACGGCAGCAACTCACCGACCACCCAGTTGGTGACCTTTTTGGCCTCACCACCATACGCGGTGACAGCGGCCTCGTAATATTCGGCAACAGCCCTGTCCTGTGTAATCAGGGCAGCGTCATAGTCGGCCAACGCATACTGTTCCATGAAACGATGCCGTTTTTCACGGGGTAACTCGGGCAACTCGGACCGCCACTGTTCGATCCATTCGGTATCGAGCACCAGCGGGACAAGATCCGGGTCCGGGAAATACCGATAGTCATGGGCCTCTTCCTTGCCACGCATGGACTGGGTAATGCCCTTGTCCACATTGTACAATCGAGTTTCCTGCACGACCTTTTCGCCATCTTCCACGAGATCGATCTGCCGCTCGACTTCATAGTTGATCGCCTTGAGAATGTGCTTGAACGAGTTGAGATTCTTGAGTTCCGCACGAGTGCCGAATTCCTCCTGCCCATAGGGACGGACGGAAATATTGGCGTCACACCGAAAACTCCCCTCTTCCATATTGCCATCGCAAATGCCGAGATAGAGCAGAACGGACCGAATTTCCTTGAGGTAGGCGATAGCTTCTTCCGCACTCCGCATATCAGGTTCAGAAACGATTTCGATAAGCGGAACGCCGGTCCGGTTCAAGTCCACAAAACTGGCATTGTCTGCCGCAGAGTGAATGTTCTTGCCCGCGTCCTCTTCCATGTGAATCCGGGTCACGCCGATCCGCTTCTGTTCGCCATCGACCTCGATGGTCACATGCCCATGTTCACAGATGGGCAGTTCGAACTGGGAGATCTGATATCCTTTGGGCAGATCGGGATAAAAATAATTTTTCCGGGCAAAGACCGACTTGCGATTGATCTCACAATTGATGGCCAGGCCCATTTTTGTTGCATATTCTGCAACTTTTTCATTCAGCACGGGCAATACGCCGGGCATACCGGAACAGACTGCACACACGTTTTCATTGGGGTCCTTACCGAATTCGGTAGAACAGGAGCAAAAAATCTTGGTCTTGGTCTTGAGCTGCGCGTGCACCTCAAGGCCAATAACTGTTTCGTAGCGGGACATGTCGCGTACCTTATGACTTGTTGTGATAGAGTTCCGGGTTCAGGCTGGGATCATTGTACATCTTGAACTGAAAATACACCTTGGGCTTCTTGGTGCCAGCCGCGTATTCATCGATCAATTCCAAAATGGCCTGTCCCAAATCCGCGTGTTGACGCATCAGGACATCCACTTTGGTTGTGCATTGTTTCAAATGCGCTTCATCGACATCCTTGCGATGACACTGTTCCTTCATGTGGTAAATCTTGAGCGACTGAATAGACAACCGATCCAGGGCTGCGCCCACGGTCTCAGTGTTATACTTTTCCACCGCGTCACCAGGCAGCCACGAGGCCATCATGCCGATAAGACATTCATCAACCCGCTCGATCAAATCATTTCGCTTCTGATTAAGCTTATCGATGGCATATTTGCAATCCGCGATGACCCTGGCTTCCACGTCCTTACGACGAGCACGGTCCTCGACATGCCACAGTTGAAAATTCGCCCAATGCTGACGGGCTATGAGTTCACGCAAACCGGACACGCCACTCAGGTCGTCAGCCGGCTCGCCTTCATAGACGGGTTCGCCATAATGCCAATCCATCACTGACCGGGTCTGGTGAGCGATGGCGTCCTGAAGAGTCTCTTTCGTAAGATCTATGGTAATATCAGCCATTGATGAGTGCTTCTTTGCTTATAAGGAGATACACGGTGGCCTCAGTTTTTATATTGTTGGCAATAGGCTCCACCGCTTTGCCTTCGCCGATGTAATAATCCACTCGTGGTCCGCGAATGGCAGTCCCGGTATCCTGTGCCAGACCGATCCCGGACACAATCCGTTTGCCAACCGGACGACCGTTCCGGGCCTCGGGAATTTCCGCTTCAAAGGCAAGCAGACTGCCGAGCGGCAACAGCTTTCGGTCTGTAGCCAGTGAAACCATCGGCGTCAACGGCTTTCCAATGGTTCCCTCGGGTGGAGAATCCTGCAACCGAAAAAAAACATAACTTCTATTTTCCGCCATCAATTGAAACATCCGTTCGGGATGTTTGTCAAAATACGCTTTGACGTGCTCCTTGGACAACCGCCCTTTCGGCAGCAAGCCCCGCGCATGAAGAATTCGGCCAAGACTCCTGAATCCATACCCGTTCTTGGCCCCATACAACAGGTTTCGCGTCGAGCCGTCCGGCAACCGAAGCCGACCACATCCTTCAACCTGCATATAAAAAACATCGATCGGGTCTTTGGCCCAAGCGATTTCCAGCCCACGACCATTCAGAACCTTACGGACATCCATGTCACCCCGATCATAATATGACTGAACCCGGCCTTTCTCCACCCGATAAAATCGTTTATGTCCCCGAACCTTGCCGTACCGCAAGTCTTCGGGCACCCCGTAAATCGGAAATTCATAGCCGGGACGTCGAGTCAGACTGGCCGGAATTTCCGGGGTATAATACCCTGTCATAACCGGATTTTTCGTCATTCCATACCAAATGAATCGTTGCCCAAGCAGGGCCGGATTTTCATCCAGATGTGGTAAGAGATCAAGGAATTCTTCAAGAGAACGCACCACCTGCCCCCACGTCAGCACCATCCCGGGCCGGACTAAAGCCGGGGCATCCGGCGTCATGTTCATTGCGTATTCAAGACTCCGCTGAACCGGGTCTTCCAACGCCATCCACGACGAAAGTCCCTGACTGGCTATATCGATCCGGGCTGTGCTCTCAGCCCCTTCGACGGTGGACAGCGGAAAAAACATGTCACATGTGGGGATCGTTTCCGGTTCCCGAACCATACGCAAACGCAGGCGTTCGGTCACCCCCGCTCCGCTGAGACCGCCGATATGCAGAGACTCGACAGCATCCGCAGAGCCCTCGGGCGACTCCGCTTCTTGGGCCTGTTCCAAAGACGTCGACCCCACTGCGCCAGACGGATTTTCGGAATCGGAACGAAACCACACACCGTTCTTGGTACAGGAAACAAGAACGGCACAGCACAATACCGAAAGAACAATTCGCAGGATTTGTCCAAAAAAAGTGCGCATTCAGATTTTCATATTCCACTTACGGTTACAGCCAGTCCAACGCATCCTATCCACAAGAATCTATGGCCACATCACAAAACTTTCCCACACCGTATTCTCGTCTTCGGAAAAACTTTTCGGGATTCGGTCCAATAATCTGCAATTCAGGGTGTGTTTTCTGCACATCAAGCGCGATATGCATTTCCTTGGTACATCCGGTCGAATAGGTGGCGTCCTTGCCGGTCCAGACCGGCGGGACCTTCCGTCCCATCAGCTCGAAGCTCTTCTCAATATCGAAATACGTCTGGAAACGCCAGACATTGATGTACCCGCTTCGCTGCACCTTTTCCCACATGAACATCAGATCATCCGCGTCCATGCCTTCTTCGAAGTGCTCGCCGGGATTAATGATATACGCATCAGCGAGCTGTGACCGAAGGTGAGCCACAAAGGTCGTGATGACCTCGATGGCGGCCTGGGTCTGTCCCGGAACCGACCCGATGATGCCGGAATAGAACATGACCGTTTTCCCCAAAGATCGGGCCACACGCATTTCAGCGATAATCTCGTCCGCCTTGGCCGCGATATATTGCTCGCTAAAGGACACCACGGAATCTGGTTTCGGCCGATAGTGCAAATGGAATTCGCCGGAGGCGTCCCGGTAGAAATTGACGATATCCCGCGTGAAATCGTGACTGCTCTCGATCAATCGATTATGAACATCCTGCCCTTTGGCCAATACCAAATCACATTCCTTCCAAGCCCGAGCAAAGGTCACGGACGCCCGATACGGATTGAACCGCTCACGGGTGCCATCCGAAATCACGACAAAAGGATGCTGGGCCATAATTCCCAACAATTCATTTTTGGACAGGGTATCCTGACTGACAAATTGTGCTCCATTGAACGCCTTGGCCAAAACCGGATCATTATCCCGATCCCAAAATGTGGGATGCTCGAAATAAAATCCTTCCTTCAAGGCCATGACCACGCGATGCCCCAGACGAAGCAGGGTCTGAACCACCTGCAAATCAAACATGATGCCACCGGAACGGTTGGGAAGGTACAAAATGCGATGCCGCTTCTCCCCTTCCTTGCCCAATCGCTCAAAAACATCTCGAAACACCCGTGTCCCTTCCCGGACTTCTTCATTCAAACCAGACGACCGAAGGGCCTGTTCGGAAAACGCCTCTGGCTGCAAAGAGTCGGTGGCCGTGGAAATTCGCATGAGCCGTTCAATTTCGAGCATATCAATCTTGAACCGAAGATCATCGATCCGTCCGGGCTGCTCAACATTGGCCAGACACCCGTTGACCATGGCGTCAAATCCGGCACTTTGCACAATCTCGGCCGCCTTGCTGTTCAACGTCCGACGAATATCTCTATATGGATCATCAATGCCGCTCTGTGTCATAAAAATGGTGATGAACCGTTTCATCAAACGAGACGGTAAAATGATGGGAGACGCCAGGACCATCCTGAATTTATGCCGGGCCAACTGGATAAACCGACGTGCGATTTCCCTGTCCGTACAAAACGCACGGGACAAACCGATAAACGTCTTCCACTGAACTAAATATTCATCCAGCAATCGTTTGGGCAAACCATCTTCGAGCAACATCCGAAACATCCAGTCCGAACACGGGGCGTAAAACTCTCCTTCTTCAAGAGCCATCATGAAACGAATCTGTTCACCCGACGCGTTCTTGTCGGGATCAATGGAATATTCAAGATGATTTTCAGTCATGAAATGCAACAACAACGCATCAAGCGTCGCGTCCTTGCCATACTGAATATCACGAATAGAATCTATATGTCGGGATAAACCCATGGGAACCTCTCACATCGTATTTTTGGAGTCCTATCGTTTATCATACACATTTTTCGCCAAGAATCACACATTCGCACACATCACAAAAAACCATTTATTCAGTAAATATTCATTTTTTAATCACCCGAAAAAACAGGCATGAAAACAGAGATAATACATTGAAAAAATACGATATTTATTGATTTTTACCACGTTAAAAGTATCAAAAGGAAAACACGTTTCTCGATTTTTTCCCATCTTTCCCCTAAAGTAATTTTGCAAACAGTCGATTGTATCAATGAAGAAAGGAGAAAAACCGTGACTGCGTCATCTGCCACTGTTCGAAATATGCTGCGCACCTATGGGAAGCAGCTTACGAACGCGAAGCGTCTCGCTCGCTTCAGGCAGACAATGGACGACGGAGAACCCCAAAAGGACCTCTCCAGACAGGCGAAACGCCGAGAACTCGTCGAACGCATCGCCCATGAGATCATTGAAAACCTGATCGTCAATTCCGACCCGCCCCCGGTGGTCAAGGCTATCCTTGCCCAGCTTGAGCAGGAGTTAGGACATCGGTATTTTTTCGAGTATTCGCTTGAAGGTGGCGACGTTCAGATATTTGAAGAGACGTATAGGGGATCGCAGGGGCTGGACGAGATGGAAAGAGACGAAGTCATGCGCCGATTGTGGGAAATAACACTGTCAAAGGTGGACGACACCATGCTTTGATGACCCCGTTCACACGGGAGGGACACCATGGTTATCAGGAACATCGCGGGAGATCAGAACCCGTATGCGAACAAAAAAATTGAACGGCCACACGCCAAAGATCTGCAACGGACATCGGATTCCGCAAGGAATGCAGGAGACGCCGCCGACCAGGTTGTGCTGTCCTCTGAAGGCCGTCTCCGTGGAGCTGCGCTACAAACAGCAAACGAAACCCCGAATGTCCGCCGCGAAAAGGTGGACGCACTCAAAAAACAGGTTCAGGACGGTTCATATCGACCGGACATAAAAAAGGCCGCCGCGAACCTTATTCGCGAAGACCTTGATCTTTTTGTCTAACCTGTCGGGAATTCGGCCCGGTATCAGCCTTTGATCGGGTTGAAATGGGTGGGATACCCTGTTTCAGTCTGCGGAATCTGAAGCCCTATCCGGTTCTCGGTATTGATGACGATCGGTCCCTGAAGATTCAGGGTGGTGTCTTCAGGTTTAGCCTGTGGGATACTGACTGTCACCAACACGGCCAACTGATGAACATTCTCGACCTTGAGAACTTTTCGGTCCCCATTTTCGATCTTCACATCATATTCATCCAGAAAAGCATATGGATCGGCCACGAGCAGCCCAAGCCCGGGATCAGTGACGCATTGCAGCAGGAGAAAAGGCGAATCATCGCTTTTGACGCTTAACAATGCGAATTCGCGCTTACTTTCAAGCCCGACGAGTCCCCGAGGAAAATAAATAATACCGTTCGGGCCGACTTCGCGCTCGCCCAGTCGCGTCATTATTTTTTGTGTTCTTTTTTTTGCCATAGCGCAGCCGCCGCGAGCAGGTCCTGCTGGGAAATTTCCAGCGCCTGCCTGTTCTGTTCCTTGATCTTCAGATACACCTCTTCCCGATAGACAGTCATGTCTTCGGGGACATCCAGGCCGATCTTTATCTGCTTCCCCTGAACACTCAGGATCTTGAGCTTGATAGTATCGCCCAAATACAGGCTTTCTCCCGGTCTCCGGGTCAGTATCAACATGTAATTCCTAATTCTTTCGTTCGGCTTATCCACTTTAAGCAGACGCTCAGTGCCAAGTACATCACGCTCTCGTTCGAGTAAAGCATTTCAACTAGATAAACTTGCCCAGATTCAACTGCATAATCATGGATGTCGAACGCAAAACAGCTTCATACACAATCTGTTGCTGCTTCAATTGCGTCATCAATTCAGACAAATCGACGTCCTCAATGGAACTTATCAACGAATCTTCATTGAGCTTGATCCCATCCAGAATCGTTCCGCTGACTGTCAATCGATTTTCCCGTCCACCAATCTCGGCTGCGGCATTCATGAGATGTTCCTGCGAATTCTTCAGATTCGCCAACGCCTGCTGACACCCGGTCTGGTTATTAGTTTCCGCAAAGGCCACAAGATTTCCCATGACTTCAAAAAGATTTTTGGACGCTTCATCATTGCCCTGGACAGTCAAACCCATCTTTGACCCGCCAGTCCCATGAAAGACTCGGCCTCCACTCATGCTCGACAGTGGAACGATTCCCCCATTGGAGGCAACGGCATTGCTTGGGTCGATATACAAACCGCCAAAAATATCCTTGCCCACCGAGTTGACCTGCACCTGTTCGCTGAAGGACACATCCAGATTGATCGCAGCACTCCGAGGACGGATCACATACTGTTGTCCTGGTTTCAGCTCATTGGCCCCCGCATTGGTCAAGGTCAAGATACCGCCATTGGCCACACTGAGCACGGTTTCATCAGCACTCGAATCTGCCGGGACGACATTCCCCGTCACCCAATTGATACCGCCGTCCATGCTGTAGGAATAATGAATTTCCTCGTCCATGGTCGCAGCGGTCGGATTGTCGATACGAACCGTGACATTGGAGTCAAGAAACGACCCGGATGCAGTCGCGCCGATCTGGTTCGACCCCGGTCCCATGGAATCCACCTGAGGCGGTGCGTCTTCATCATCACCGATATATTGGACGGCGGGTCGAATCCACATCCAGGTTCCATCCGAGGTGGCCGGATTATCCGGATCATTCATCTTGACCACCGGATCATTGGCAAATGTCACATTGGTACCGCTCTGTGGCATATTCAAAACGCCAGCGGTCACCGTGGCGTCATCCAGCCAGGTGTCTCCACCGTCAATGGAATATCGAACGCCAAGATTGGGGTCCGACAAATTCATGGTGTCACCAACTGCCGTGGCCTTGGTGGTGTCAAAATACTGAACAAGCACCGTGGTATCGGATGACCCGTTGATCGTGAACTCGGCATCTTTACCGAAATCCTCGTCATTGGTCGTCAACCACATGGTTTCCTTGAACGCCGGTGCATCCACTTTGTGTCCGGAAAAAATCGACTTGCCTTCAAATTCCGTATTGGCCAAACCGATCAACTGTTCAAACAGGGAGCGCATTTCATAACTGACCTGCTCACGGTTATTGGCGTCAACCGTTCCTGTGGCGACCTGTTCAGCCAATTCCTTGGCACGGGTCAAAATCGTGGACACCTGCAACAAGGATTCGTCGGCATTGGTCAGCCACCCCTTTGCCGTGGAAATATTCTCTTTGTATTGCTCCAGAGAACGCAACGTATCGCGATGGTCCAGAATACGAGTCATCCCGGTCGGATCATCGCTGGGTTTGTTGACCCGCTTTTGGGTTTGAGCCTTGACGTTGAGGTCCATCAACTCGGTCAGTGACGAGTTCAAGTTGAAGACATACCTGTCAAAAAGCATTTGTTGCGTGACGCGCATCCCTATCCCCTCTCGTTACGGCTTGAGTGACAAAATTGTTTGCAACATCTGATCTGCCGTGGAAATGAGCTTGGCCGCCGCAGTGTAGGAGGACTGGTACTTGATAAGGTCACTCATCTCCTCATCCAGATTCACACCCGAAACCTGCTGTTGCCGCTCATTCAAATCGTTGGACAATGTGGCATAAAAACTCTTGTTGAATTCCGCTCGACTGGTATCGGACCCGACATTGCCGACGATACCGTTATAATAGTCGAGTATGGTCTGAGAAGTAGACCCTTCGTGTGCGGTATTCGTGGCCACCTTCTCATCACGCAGCTTGTACATGGCCAACGCAGTCAGATTGTCGCCGGGGTTGATCTCTCCAGAACCATTGACATGTCCGGTCGCCAGATAATCGATGTCACTCGAAATTTTTTCATTGATCATCATGTCTTTCGGCGTCTCACCCTTGAAAAAGGTGTTGATTCCAAGCCCCGCATATAACCCCGCGGTATCGGTGCCAAAAGCGAACGTATATCCGTCTGCTGCCTCAAGATGAATCTGTTTATTCACGATGGAAGCCTTGATCTTTCCACCATACGACCTGTCAAATGCGGCAACCACATCTTCCATCGAATGCTTGCTGGGATCAAATGTTCCACCATTGCCATCAAAATCCAGCGCGGCAGAAGAAGCCAACAATCCTGTTGATTCATTGTACACATAGACAAAGGAACTTCCGGACTGGATCTTGTCGCCAAAGGCCAACCCGGTTGAATCGCCACCCAAAGGCTTGTCAGTGTAGTCCACCCGATACGTCCCATCGAGTGCCGAATACGCCTGAAGTCCGGCACCCTGACTATGCCTGCGATTGGTTTCCCAAATCACGGTCCGAGACAATTCATCCAGCTTGGATCGATATTTCCCGACATACGTATCACGGAAAGTCAACAGTGCGGCGATGGACCCACCAGTCAACCGGCGATCATTCTCTTCACCATTGAAATGTTGTTGCGGCGTAATCTCTTCGGCATGGGACGTATTCTGTACCCAATACAAACCCTGGTGCGGACTGATGACGTACCGATCGCCTTCTTTTAATGTTCCGCTCGGCATTCCCTTGGAGTCCGTGTCGGAACCAAACCAAATCTGAAGGCCTTCCACATTCACACGATCATCATACTCGCTCGCGGCAAAATGTCGTTCACTGCCATCATCATTGGACAACCACGTCACGCCACCATCCAGAGAAACCCTGAATTGCGCGGCATTACCACCGCTCCCAACCTGTCCGGCATCCCCGGACCCTGCGCTGGAAGCCACAAATTCAATCGTGTATTCATAGTCGTCATTGCCGTTGAAATACACATTTCCCGCAAAGGTCGAATCAGCCCGCAAGTCTTCGGTCTTGATCGAAGCATTGAACTCCAGGGAATAATGATTGTCTCCGTCCACCAGCGTCTGCCCGGACTGTGTCAGGATAACGAAATCCCCTCCGCCGTGATCGATGGTCTTGACGTCCACCAATTTGGCCAAAGCACGGACCTTTCTAGCCCGTTCGTCATACAACGCGTTGGCATTATTCTGACCAGGGATATCATGGACCTGAATTTCCTCGTTGAGGGACGCAATATCCTGCATCAGATGATTGGCTTCATCCACCTGAGATGCAACGTCATTGTTGATTCGCTCCTGCATCATGGAAAGATCGGTATCCACTTGGCGCAAGGTGGAAATGAGCGTCGCGGATTCATTGAGCACGGACTGACGCGCACCGTAATTATCGGGACGCTGCGAGACCTCGTTCCAAGAATTAAAATATTTTGACAGGGAATCGCTGACCCCGGTTCCGCTGGATTCGTTGAGCAGATTTTCAACAGACTTGAGCTGATCCCATAAATTGCCCCACTTGTCGGTCAACGACGACTGTTGCAGGTACATGGCCTCAACCATTTCATCAAAATGCCGGACAACTTCCTTGGCGACAACCCCGGTCCCAAGCTGACCGGGCGAATAGTCGATATACGAGCCTTCCTGCAAGACAACAGACCGCCGCGAATACCCCTCGGTATTGACGTTGGCGATATTCGACCCCGTAACCTGGAGCTGTGCCTGCGACGCAAACAACGCCCATTGGCCCATGTCGAGAATGGAGTTGGCGCCAAAAGACATTTACATCCTCCCGGACAAGAGCCGAGCGTCACTGGGAGCCTGAGCAAATCGACCAAAACGGGAATACGCAGTGGTGTTCTTGGGCTTGATCTGATCATGCATGAAGTCGAGCAACCCTTTACTCTGATCGAACAAGGCCAGGGCCATCTCATTATTCTTGGCCGCCTGCTTCGCGCACTTCTGTTCCGTCTCATCCAGCCGTTTGACCAGCCCGCGGCAATTTTCTGCCATGGACTCATCCATCAAGGGATACAGATCTGCCACCTTCTGAGCAGAAGGAGCACTGTCCCCGACCAATCCTCGCAAGGAATAGCGTTCGACCACGATCTGACGCATCAATTCCTGAATGGACAGTTCAATTTGGGAAACCGACTGCGGCTTGAGTTGACCGAGGCGGGAAAATTCTTCCTCCAACAAAAGGAGCAAAAGCATGGTTGCCTTATTCTGCCGGACCAAATTTTCCTCTACAAGACGGAGCTTCATACCCATCCCCTTACATAACCAGTTTAAATCAAAAGAAATCTTACTATTTTTCAATGGAACGATTCAGTTCCCGTCATCCTATTTCTGCAAGTTTCCGGCCAATCAATTCATCCTGCTCACCCTGACGCTGCATGTCATAGCCGCTTCCGACACTGCCAAAGGCCGACCGCCGAGTCTCGGCACCGGAAACGCCATCCCGCTCCCGCTCCGCTTCGAGCCGCCGGACCAGATCGTCAAGTCGGGCCTGCACTTCCATGTCACTCAAAATGGGGGTGGACGATGCATTCAACACGCCCGCCGCATTTGTCCCACCGGGCATCTTCGGATCAGTCTGACCGGCTTCAGCAGGACGAGCTTCTTCAGTCCCACCCCAATCTTCCAAGGTCATCCCACCAGACGTCTTCGGCAACGCAATACCGCCACTGGTCTGATTCACGGCAATGGGCTGCGGAACCAACGGTTTGATATCCACCCCGCCGGACAATGTCGTTTTGCTCGTTTCCTTGAGCTTTTCACTGAGCTGCGAGAAGATCATGTCCGCCAGACCGATACCTCCACCTTGGGCCATTTTCTCGGAAAACTCCTTGTCAAACATCCCCATGTAACTGTCTTCCTGCTTGGAATGAAGATATCCTTCCTTGGGAACAGACTGTTTCATCTGCTGCCAAAGCTTTCCGATAAATACGGCTTCAAAATTCTGACATGCCTTTTTGAGCTGCTGCTCCTTGGTGTCCACTCCATCCGACAACCGCTCCTTCAGGCCGTTCATTTCCTGCTTGAAACGGATGAGGTCCTTGGTCTCCGTCTGTTGGACGGCCAAACGCGGATCAATGGTGTTGCCAATCATGCTAAATCACCTCGACTTCTGCGTGCAATGAACCCGCCACCTTGAGGGCGCGTATAATGGATATGAGATCGCGGGGAGCCGCGCCGATGGAGTTGAGCCCATCCACCAGTTCCTGCAATGTCGCTCCTTCCATAAGCATCAACTGATTGTTCTGCTCCTGAACCTGAATATCGGTGACAGGAGACACCACGGTTTCGCCATCGGAAAATGGACCGGGCTGACTGACTTCCTGGGTTTCCGACACCACGATCTGCAAGTTGCCGTGAGCCACAGCCACTTTGCTCAAACGCACATCCTGACCGAGAACCACGGTACCGGTCTTTTCATCAACGACCACCCGTGCTTTTCCATCAGGGGAAATATCCAGATTTTCGAGCGAGGCCATCAACGGAACCATATTTCCCCGGAATTTGTCGGGCAAAGCCAGCTCGACGGTGGAAATATCTGTGGCCGAAGCGTACCCGCCGCCCATGCTGGCGTTGATCTTGTTGACGACCTGCATTGTCGTTCCAAAATCACGGACCGTCAGATTCAAGGTCATGGACGTCTGATTGTTGAACCGGAAAGGCACACCCCGCTCAATCACGGCTCCGTTGGGAATCCGCCCCACGGTGGGAATGTTCTTCTGCGCGCCCGCAGCTTCTCCGGCGACCGAAAAACCACCAATGGTCAACGCTCCCTGCCCAACGGCATAGACCTGCCCATCAAGCCCCTTGAGAGGCGTGAGCAACAGGATTCCGCCTAAAAGACTCTTGGCGTCACCAAGTGAAGAGACCGTCACGTCCAACCCAGATCCGGGTTTGGCTGAAACCGGCATTTTTGCCGTGACCATCACAGCGGCCACGTTCTTGGGTTTCAGAGAATTAGGGTCGGCCTCAACGCCCATCTTTTCCAACATGTTCGCCATGGACCGCATGGTAAAGGTGGACGAAGTGCCATCGCCTGTCCCAGCCAAACCAACAACCAGACCGTATCCGACCAGTTCGTTGTTTCGCACTCCACTGAAACTGGCGATATCCTTCAGACGAGCCGCTCGTGCTTCAATCGGTTTCAAAACCGATGCAAAAAAGACACAGGCAATTCCCACAAAAACGACAAAAAACAGTGACCGTGCTACTATGCCACGCTGCATGGATGCCGTTTGCTGATTCAAATTCATGACGTACACTCCTCAACCCCTTCCTCAAATCGTCTCATGTTCTTTCATTAGAAAGGAAAAATATTATCCAAGATACGGGATAACCATCCAGGACGCTGCTTGTCGGCCAAAACACCCTGCCCGTATATTTCAATCTGTGCTTCAGCCAGACTTGCGGACGAAATGGAATTATCCGCCTGAATATCTCGCTGCCGAATCAGTCCACGGACCACGAGGAACTGGGTTTCGGCATTCACCCGAATGCGTCTGGCTCCTTCAACCTGCAACAGGTTACCCGGCAACCTGCGCACGATACGAGTGGCGACCATGGCTTCGAACTCCGACTCCTGCTTGGTCTCGCCATTTCCCTTGAATTCAGAAGACTGCGATGCCTTGATACTGGTCCCGGCCTTGGCTCCCAGCGTTCCCGCCAAGGGGATACCACCGATCAACCCGGTGGTCGGCATGGCTGTCACGCCGGTATCGATGGTATTTTCCTTGTCTGCCGTGGTTTCGGACTTCAATTTGGTATTGGATGTCTCGGACACCCGCACTAAAACGATATCACCGACACGACTCGCACGGTTATCATCATATAAAAATTCGGATCGGTTGGTGTCGTACAGAGAACCCGGATTCAACGCGGGGTCCTGTTCTTCGTACATAGGCGGAGTCAAAACAGGCATGGGCTGCGGCTCATACCGAGGGGCACAACCGGCCATCAGCATGATCCCTGCCATTATCATCAATATATAGTGCCTCATGACGCTCTCCTTGCCTATCTGACGAGTACAGTGTCGTCGCCAATGACGGTGGCCAACACTTTCTTTTTACTTTGCAAATTCCTGACCAAAACTTGCTGCCCCATACCGGCTTCGCCCAAAGCTTCCGCCTTGATGGTCAACTGAACCCTCTTTCCCCGGAACATCAGATGAACGTGTTCACCTTTCTCGATGAGCGGAACCAGTTCCAGATGAGACAGGGTAAAAGGCTGTCCCCGCCCAAGTGTCCGGGCCATACGCCACGGGCCACCAGTGCCATCCCAGACATCGCGTTTGTAGGCCAGGTTCACACGCTGAAACGACACCTTGTCGCGGGTCAGCCGCTCAAATCGGTTCAACGGCTGTGCTGCCACAGGCACTGCTTTCCAGACATTGGCAAACACCACGCAACTCTTTCGCAAGAGGACTTTTCCATCCGGCGTCACACCGTATAATTTAAGGGTATTCCGACCGGGTTTCAGGTCGTCCCTCATGCTAATGGACAACGAGTCATAGTGATTGGGGAAAAAAATGTGCCGAGGCATTTGAAGATTCTTGAAATCGACCTCGCCTCCCAAATCCTTGGCCCGTGGTGTCAAAAAAGCGACAACGCGCTCCTTGAGTTCGTCTTGACAAATAACCTGTCCACCAGTCTGCACAGTCAACTGACTTGGCAAAACCAGATTATCCACCAAATCCCCAATATAATGATGCAGAACCTTCTTCAATTTTGAACGCGCCACCGTAACCGGGCGCCCTTGATGCGTTGAGGCTTTCCACAATTTAATTTGCGCCAAGGTCTTCCATTGGCTCAGGGCCATGTCATTCACGGGATCAGCGATCTCGCCGAGCAGGACATCCGGTCCCTTCACACACGCAGCACTCCGCACCAACGCTTGCCATGCCGAGCCGTCTTCGGCCCCGGTCACGCCAGGCGCACCCACAACCATCACAGCCAAAATCATGACAAGAAACGACCGGATCGCCACAAGACACCATGTGTTCATGCGTTGCTTACTCGGCATACCTTTCACCCTTCCTCAGAACAAACATTGCACATCACTCATTACCGTTTGATATTAATAGCCGTCTGCAACATGCCATCGGATGTAGTGATCGCCTTGGAATTGATTTCAAATGCCCGCTGCCCCACGATCAGCCCAACCATTTCATCAACCATCTCCACATTGGACCCTTCAAGGAATCCCTGGGCAATGGTCCCAAAATTCTCGTCGCCCGGCGTCCCGGAGACTGCCGCACCAGAGGCTTCACTTTCCCGATAGAAATTACGTCCCGTAGCAATCAATCCCGCCGGATTCTGAAAGCGATAGATATCGATATCCGCTTCGGCCAAGGATGTTCCATCTTTATCCAACGCCGCGATATTACCGTTTTCAGTGACGACGACACTCACGGTTTCCGGCGGCACAGTAAATTCCGGCTGCAAAGGCCACCCGCCAGCCGTCACCACTCGCCCTTCATCGTCGAGCTTGAATGATCCCGCACGGGTGTATACTTCCTCGTCATTTTGCATGACCTTGAAAAACCCATCGCCTTCAATGGCCATATCCAACGGGTTGCCAGTATTTTTAAAATCACCCTGTGTAAAAAACTTGTGTACCGTGACCGGACGAACACCCATACCGATCTGCATCCCGACAGGCGTTCGGCCGCCCGTCGCATTTTGCGAGCCAGCGATCTGAAGCGTCTGATACATCAGGTCTTCGAATTCCGCCCGGCTCTTCTTGAATCCGGTGGTATTCACGTTGGCCAGGTTGTTGGACAACGTGTCAATATGGGTCTGCATGGCGACCATGCCTGTGGCTGAGGTCCAAAGGGAACGCATCATAGCCAAATCCTCCTAACTTATAATGTTGGTCTGCCAACCTGAGTAATCAATTTCTGGTCAGTATCGTGAGCGGTCTGAATCATTTTCGAATACATGGTGAAGGCCCGCTGAGTTTCAATCATGGCCACCATTTCCGTCACAACATCCACATTCCCCTTTTCAAGGAATCCCTGCTGCACGGTAATATCTTCCGGGGGAATCTCCGCTGTTCCTTCTGGAACCGTGTAATAATTGGCCCCCAACCGTTCGACCTGTGCCAAATCATCAAATGAAACCAGATCAAGTGACCCCGCCGGATTGCCGTTGATCGAAACATTTCCTGAAGGATCGACTTCCACCCTCGCCCCCGGTGGCAATGTCAAAGGACCGCCGTCCACCATGACGGTATTGCCGTCCTGGGTCCGAAGCATTCCGGTCGAATCCGGCAGGAAATTCCCGGCACGGGTGTACAAAACGTCTCCATTGCCGCTCTGCACCTTGAAAAAGCCCTCTCCAGACAAGGCCAAATCCAACTGATTACCAGTTTCTTGAAGACTTCCTTGTGAAAAATCAGTCTGTTGGGCAGAAAGACGCGGTTTCGCCATCACGTTCGCTTTCGGAAATAAATCCTTTCCCCGAAGATGGTTTTTTCCATCTATAAGAGAGTCATGAGCGAAACGAGTGAAGGTGTCATGAAAGGCCAACGTGTCTTTTTTGAAGGCCGACGTATTCACGTTCGCCAAATTATTGGCGATGGATGACATCCTCATTTCATTGGATAAAGCGCCGAATAATGCGCTGTATGTACTATTTCGCATAGAGCGATCCTCCTGTTCGACAAGGGATTTGCACTATGTATGCCAAGAGAGAAAAGGAATGGACCCGACAGATTTTTATACGGGTCAGACTTGTTGACATAGTCTGCATATATGTATAAATAGGCTCGTTTCCAAGCGGGTGTAACTCAATTGGTAGAGTGTCAGCTTCCCAAGCTGAAAGTAGCGGGTTCGACCCCCGTCACCCGCTCCAAAGCCTTTCGCAAGGCTTGTATTTCACAACCTTGCGGGGTTCGCGCAGGTGAGCTCGGGCTCACCTTTTTTATTTGTTTTTGCCGCCCACGCGGTATGCATGGAGTATTCATACAATGCGTCAAACTTTCGAAGAAATGCTGTCGGACATCATCCGGCCTGAGGTAGAGAACCTCGGCTACCAGTTCTGGGGACTGGCTTCCCCTGCGTCCGGCAAAAAACGTGTTGTTCGCATATACATCGACGGTCCTGAAGGGGTGCACATCGACCAATGCGCTCATGTCAGCCGCCAGGTTGGCCTGTTGCTCGAAGTCGAAGACATCATCCCCGGAGCCTTTACGTTGGAAGTTTCCTCCCCCGGGTTGGAACGACCTTTTTTCTCGCCGGACCAAATGGTCAACTATATTGGCAAAGAAATTGCTGTTACCCTCAATGAAACTCATGGTGACAGACGAAAGTTCAAAGGAACACTGACCGGAGTAAAGGGCGACACTGTCACCCTGAATGTCGATAATGAAACTTTGGATTTCATGTGGATTTCCATTAAGAAAGCCAAACTGATACACAAATTTTAGTTGTAAGTGCACTATCCGCCGAAAGGATTCGGATCATTTCGGCACAAGCGGAGGTTAGATCATGTCGGAGCTGAAAAAGGCCATCGACCAGATAAGCAAGGACAGGGGCATTGACCGCGACCTGTTGATCGACACTCTTGAGGAGGCCGTCCGTTCGGCCGTGGCCCGCAAGTATGGCGAGACCATGGACATCGAAGTATCCTTTAATGAGGAACTTGGCGAAATCGAGGTCTTCGAATTCAAAGTGGTTGTGGAAGACGTGCACGATCCCATCAGTGAAATTTCGCTGGACGATGCCATCGACCACGATCCAAAGGCCCAGTTGGACGACGAGATGGGATTCCCCCTCAAAGTCGAAGATCTTGGCCGTATTGCCGCGCAAAGCGCGAAACAGGTCATCATCCAACGGATGCGTGACGCTGAACAGGAAATCATTTTCGAAGAATACAGGGACCGCATCTCGGAAATTGCCAGTGGTATCATCCAACGCCGTGACCGCACGGGTTGGATCATCAACCTTGGCCGGACCGAGGCACTGTTGCCCAAAGACGAACAGATTCCGAGAGAACGGTACAAACGCGGTGATCGCGTTCAGGCATATATCATTGATGTCCTCAAGGAATCCCGTGGACCACAGGTTGTCGTGTCACGGTCCCACCCGGACTACATGATCGAGCTGTTCAAACGGGAAGTCCCCGAAGTGGCTGACGGCACCGTCAAAATCATGGGTGTTGCCCGTGATCCGGGACTGCGCGCCAAAGTGGCCGTCATGTCTCGTGATCGTGATGTTGATCCGGTCGGAGCCTGTGTCGGAATCCGTGGTTCCCGCATCCAAAACGTGGTACAGGAACTCAAGGGCGAACGCATCGACATCGTTGTGTGGAGCCCGGATATTGCCATGTATGCCCAGCATGCACTCTCCCCGGCCCTCATCTCCCGCATCACTGTGGATGACGAAGAGGAAGCATTGGAAGTGGTCTGCCCGGACGATCAGCTCACCTTGGCCATTGGCCGCAAGGGGCAAAACGTCAAGTTGGCCGCAAAACTTCTGGGCTGGAAGATCGACATTTTCACCGAATCCCGCTACGGCGAACTGAACGCCGCACGCAAGGGTATGGATCAGATCGCTGCAGTTGCGGAAATCGGCATGGAAAACTTCTTTGGCGCGGGCTTCGAAACCATCGAATCCATTGTCAAAGCAACCGATGAAGCTCTGTTGTCCATCAAGGGCATGACGGAAAGCAAAATCGGCGACATTCGTGTGGCCATCAATATGCTGGCTCCCGGCCTTCAGGAAGAACTGGCGAACGAATCTGACGCAGCAGCGGACGACATCGAAATCCAAGACGAATCTGAAGAGACTGAAACAGTCACACCGGAAGAAGTCACTGAAACAGCGACTGAAACGATAGAATCAGAGACTCCCGCCGATGGCGAGGAGACGAAATAACACTGGGGCACGGACAGCGCATGAAAAACACGGGACACAAACACGATCCTGTCAGAATGTGCGCTGTCTGTCGCGAACGGTTCTCCAAACGAGAATTGCAGCGATACGTCTGTCCGGAAGCAACAAGCGAACCGAGTGACACCGGTCCGATACTTGATCCGGGGCATACCATGCCCGGGCGCGGAATTTACGTATGCGGTCAGACCCGATGCAGGGAACGCTTCCCTAAAGTGCTCAAGGGCCTGATGAAGAAACGCAAAAGGGGTAATTAGATGACGGCAAAGGTTCGGGTAGAAGATCTGGCTGTTGAGTTCCAACTCAGCAACAAGGAGATCATTCAGCAACTTCGTGAAATCGGCGTCCAGGCCAAAAGCCAAAAGACTGTCGTGGAAAACGAAGATGTGGACCGCCTCAAGGCGGAAATGAAAAAAGGTGGCTCCGGCAAACGTGAAGTCCGCCGTGTGAGCGATTCTGGCGTCATTATTCGACGCAGACGCAAAAAATCCAAAACTTCCAAGGAAGAGAAAACGGCTCCTGCGACTGAAACAGTCGTTGAAGAAGTCGTAGACGCTCCAGTCGAGGAAAAGGTTGTCCCTCCTGTCGAGGAAAAAGCCACCCCGGTTCAGGAAGCAAAGGAACCCCAGGAAGCCAAAAAAACTTCCAAGAAAAAAGCTCCAAAAAAGGCAGCGCCACAGGTGAAGATTATCAAGCCTGCACATGCGGCAACGCCTGAAAAAAACAAGGCCGAGGTTGTTAAGACCCCGGTTCCGGAAGCAGTGGTTGAAGAGGCCGCCCCCGAACCCGTGCCTGAAAAAACCACCGCTGTTCCTGAAGCTGCTCCTCAAAAGACTGTTGAGGAAAAAGCCCCTGCCGCCCCCGTCGAAAAGGCAAAATCCACCGAGAAAGTTGAAAAACAGGACAAGGTGGAGAAAAAAGCTCCTGCCAAGAAAACGGCAAAAGATGAGGGAACGGCCAAGGCGGAACCCAAAAAGAAGAAAAAGAAGAAAAGAGAGCACGAAGCTCCCAAAGTCAAAATCATTTCCATGCCCACAGAGGCGGAAGTTCAGGCCCGCGCAGCTGCAAAGCTCGCAAAACCCGAACGCCGTTCCAGTGGTCGTCCCGGTCGTCCGGGCGGAGGTCGTCCGGGTGGAGGTCGTCCAGGTGGCGGTCGTCCAGGTGGAGGCCGTCCTGCTGGTGGTCGTCCTAGCGGAGGTCGCCCAGGTGGCGGTCGTCCCAGCGGAGGCCGTCCCGGTAGCGTTCCGGCTCCGACCCCTGCCATGCCGGATGGACGTAGCAAGAAAAAACAGGGCAAGAAACGCCGTGTTGTTGAATTCGGCGGCGGAAATGACCGTGGCAACAAGAATTTCAACGATGGATTCCCGCAGGGACGCAAGGGCCGGAAGAAAAAGGGTCGTAAAAACCAGATTCAGCAGCATGAGCAGGTTCAGGCCCAGCCGATGAAGGCCGCAAAGCGCAAGATCAAATTCGATGAAACCATCCGCCTGGCGGACATGGCTCACCAGATGGGTATCAAAGCGCAGGACCTCATCAAGGCACTGTTCACCATGGGTGTCATGGCGACCATTAACCAGTCACTTGATCTGGATACCGCAACTCTGCTTGCTGGCGAATTCGGATATGAAGTTGAAAACGTCTCCTTTGACGAACAGGAATTCCTGGTTCCCACCGAGGCAGATAAGGAAGCCGATCTCAAACCGCGTCCTCCCGTGGTCACCATCATGGGTCACGTTGACCATGGTAAGACCTCTCTGCTGGACGCTATCCGCCAGTCCAATGTGACAGACGGAGAAGCTGGCGGTATCACGCAGCACATCGGTGCGTACCATGTCCAAACGCAACGCGGCGAAGTGGTTTTCCTTGATACTCCCGGTCACGAAGCCTTTACAACCATGCGTATGCGCGGTGCCCAGGTGACGGATATCGTCATTCTTGTCGTCGCAGCTGACGATGGTGTCATGGACCAGACTCGTGAGGCCATCAGCCACTCCAAAGCGGCCGGTGTTCCCATTGTGGTCGCCGTCAACAAGATGGATAAGGAAGGCGCAAACCCGGATAACGTCAAACGCGAACTGGCCGAGCTTGGACTCTCCCCCGAAGACTGGGGTGGTGAAACCATTTTCGCTCCTGTTTCCGCGAAGAAAAAAGAAGGCATCGACGAGTTGCTCGAAATGGTCCTGCTCCAGGCGGAAGTGCTGGAACTCAAGGCCAACCCAGACAAACCCGCTCGAGGTCATATTGTCGAAGCACGGCTGGACAAGGGCCGTGGTCCAGTGGGCACCATGCTCATCTCCGAAGGAACCATCAATCAGGGCGACAGCTTTGTTTCCGGTGTCCATTTCGGTAAGGTCCGCGCGATGTTCAATGATCAGGGCAAAAAACTCAAAACCGCTGGACCAGCCATGCCGGTTGAGATCCAGGGCTTTGACGGCCTGCCTGAAGCCGGTGACGAGTTGTTTGTCGTGGCAGACGAGAAAGTCGCCCGCCGCATCGCCAACTCCCGTGCCATGAAGAAACGTGAGAAGATTCTCTCCTCCAAGTCCAAGGTGACATTGGAATCCTTCCTGGCCAGCAAACCCAACGATGAAACACAGACGTTGAACCTCGTGCTCAAGGCCGATGTTCAGGGTTCGTTGGAAGCGGTGACCGAAGCACTCAACAAGTTGTCCACCGACGAGATCAAAATCGACGTCGTTCACGGCGGAGCTGGTGCCATCACCGAATCCGACATTCTTCTGGCCGGTGCGTCCGAAGCCATCATTCTCGGCTTCAACGTCCGCCCGAACCTGAAGGTCAAGGCAATCGCCGAACACGAAGGCGTTGAAGTCCGCTTCTACGACATCATCTACAAGCTGGTGCAGGAAGTGAAGGATGCCATGAGTGGTATGCTGACCCCGGATATCGAAGAAGTGTACCTGGGTCAGGCGGAAGTCCGTCAGACATTCAGCGTGCCGAAGATCGGTCTCATCGCCGGTTGTTACATTCCGGACGGCAAGATCACTCGCGGCGCACAGGTTCGCCTGCTTCGCGACGGCGTGGTCATCTACACCGGTCAGGTCGCTTCGCTTCGCCGCGAAAAAGACGATGTCCGCGAAGTGGCCAAAGGCTATGAGTGCGGAATCGGCCTCGAAAAATTCAACGACATCAAGGTCGGCGATGCTATCGAAGCCTTTGAGACCAAAGAGGTCGCACGGACCATCGACTAAAAAAAACATCACGAAACACCGGGCGGCCTATTGCATAATAGGCCGCCCGTATTTATTTCTTCGGGGAGGCATGTATGATAATAGGCGTCTTACACCTCGAATTCAGACTGCACGGGAACCGCTCTCTCAAAGGGAAACGCAAGGTCGCGTTGAGCCTGAAACAAAAATTACGCAACAAATTCAATGTCTCAGTTGCGGAAATTGAAGCCATGGATATTCACGACATACTTGTTTTAGGCGTCGTGACCACCGCAAATGCCACGCAGCGCGTTGAAAGCAGGCTTGCCAAAGCCCTCGCCATGGTGGAAGCTCTTTCACCGGCTGAATTGACCCGGTGCAACACTGAAATTTTTTCTGATTCAGATGAAGGATAGATTATAATGAAGGCATCAAATTCTCGCAGAGCCGTCCGAATGGGCGATCAGATCATGCGCGAAATAGGCACGCTGCTGGTACAGGAAGCCGCCGACCCCCGGCTGCAACTCGTCACCCTGTCTGGTGTTCGAATGAATGCCAACCTGCGGATTGCAGAAATTTTCTACACCGTGTCCGGCGATGAGGAACATCGCAAGGAAGTCCAGGCAGGTCTCGAAAAGGCCTCCGGTTTCCTGCGCTCCCGTCTCGGACGCATCCTCAAATTACAATTTGTCCCGGAACTCCGGTTTGTTTTTGACGATTTTCTTGAGGATATTGTCTATGGAAAATCAAATTCATAAGATATGTGACATCCTCCGCACTCAGGATGATTTCCTGATTGCCTCTCACACCAATCCGGATGGGGATGCCATCGGTTCCATCTGCGCCATGGGGTATATCCTCACTGCGCTCGGCAAACGTTTTTCCCTATACAATGCGTCGGGACTCCCGGAACGATATGATTTCATTTCCGTTCCTGCACCGATTCATAAATCCCTGCCGGAAACATTGCCCAAGTGGACGATCGTTCTGGATTGCGGAGCCAAAGACCGGATGGGGGATGCGCTGACAGCCCGCGCCGACGAAACACAATTCATCAACATCGACCACCACCTTGGCAACGATCAATTCGGTGTGGAAAATTTGGTGGACCATACCCAGCCGGCAGCCGGGTCCATAGTAGCCCTTCTCGCCAAAGAATTGCACCTCCCGCTGGTTGGTCCCCTTGCCGAAAACATCTATCTGGCCGTGGCCACGGACACCGGATTTTTTACGTATGGTTCGACCACACCGGAATCTTTGGAGCTAACTGCGGAAATGCTTCGGGACGGACTGGATATTGCTCATATGAATATGACGATTACCAAACAGTGGTCCGAAAACAGAATGCGGTTGTGGACCGAAGCCATGAATGGTGTGGTTGTCTCGGATGACCAACTGATTGCAACCACTGTCATCACCCGGGAGATGTTCGCACAGACAGGCACCACATCTTCGGATACGGAAAATATCATCAATTTTCTGCGTCGGCTGAAATCCGTACGCATTGCCGCAGTGCTTCGCGAAGAAAAAACCGACACGTACAAATTCTCCCTGCGCTCCTATGGGGATGATAATGTCCAGGAAATCGCGGCACACTTCGGTGGTGGTGGACACAAAAACGCTTCCGGTGGAACAATTTCCGCTCCGCTGGAGCAGGCACGGGAAAGCCTCATTTCCACGATCGAGACCTATTTGAGGACACGATAAATGGGCCGCAAAAGAAACAAACGAAGTCCTGAACAACGTGATGGACTACTCATATTGAACAAACCGTCCGGTCCGACGTCCGCCGGGTGTCTCAATGACATCAAGCATCAACTCAAACAATACAAGATCGGACACGGCGGCACGCTTGATCCCATGGCACAAGGTGTGCTTCTGGTGCTGCTTGGACACGGAACCAAGCTTGCTCCGTACCTGAGTGGCGGAACCAAAACCTATTCCGGCACATTTCGACTCGGAATAACCACTGATACCCTTGATATTCAAGGTAAAGTGCTCACAGAGTCACCCGTTGACGTCTCGGCCGAAGACGTGAAACAGGCAGTTTTATACTGGAAAGAGTTGACAGAGCAGGAAGTTCCTGCCTATTCGGCTGCCAAACACAAGGGCAAACCGTTGTACGCCTTGGCCCGCGAAGGCAAGGAAACTCCGGTGAAAATAAAGCCCATTGTTATTTCTCATGTGGAATCGCTAGACGTTCAGATGCCTGAAGCATCATTCAGGGTCAGTTGCTCCGCCGGTACGTACATACGTTCCCTGGTCCACAGCTTGGGGACACGAATGGGGTGCGGTGCGACACTGACCAGCCTGGTCCGGGAATCGAGCGAGCCTTTTCGGCTCGATCAAGCCCATGACCTCAAAGACGTTCTGGAAAATCCGAATGCATTTTCGGACAAAGTGATCCCTTTAAAGGACACTTTACCTCACTGGCCTCGGTACCAATTGACCGAACCGCTGGCAGGACTCGTGAAAAACGGGGCCTGGTTGCCGGTCAATGATGAACCCGGGAAATTGCTGGCCGGAAAAATCGGTGATCGAGCCATGGTGCTCGATTGCGATACAACTCCGCTGGCACTCGTTGAGGCAAAACTCCAGGACGGAATGCCCAAATGGGCCATTCTTCGAGGACTTTGGAACCAGAACTGAACACTTCAGGACTGAATAAACAGCACAACAATACATCAACCCCCAAACGAGGAGGATAGCGCTGTGGTTATGACTGCTGAAGAAAAGCTGAAAATTATTGAAGAGTACAAGACCTGTGAAGGCGACACCGGGTCCCCTGAAGTCCAGGTTGCGCTGCTGACTGCACGCATCAAATACTTGGGAGAACACTTCAAGTCCCATAAAAAAGACCACCACTCCCGGACTGGTCTGCTCAAACTAGTTGGTCAACGCAGAAAACTGCTGAAATACCTGGCCAACAAAGACATCCAGCGCTACCGCGACCTCATTGGCCGCCTTGGTCTGCGCAAGTAGTTCTTTATAAACTGAGTGTACGAGGGGGAGGCGTTAGCCTCCCCTCATTCTTGTCACTTTCTGCGACGGAGCCGTCTTTGACGCTTCGCCCCTCACGCCTTAGCTTAGTTGGCTGCGGAAGGCATTTTTGGTTCACCACGTTCCAAAAGTTCTTACCCAAGCCGGCTAACCCAATCCGAGGGATACGCAGGAAGTGATTCACCTATTACCTTAGTAAGGTAGGAAATCACTATGACAATGATTCCTTTTGATGCCACCAGCGTGACCGCAACGGTCGGCGGCATCGACATCACCATCGAAACGGGCAAATACGCCCGTCAGGCAAGTGGAGCCGTGACGATCACGTCCGGCAAAACCACTGTGCTGGTCACCGCTGTGACCCAACCTCTGGCCATTGATCGCGGATTCTTCCCCTTGACCTGCAACTATCAGGAAATGGCCTATGCCGCAGGCCGCGTGCCGGGCAACTATTTCCGTCGCGAAGGCCGTCCGTCCGAGCATGAAACCTTGGTTTCCCGTCTCATTGACCGCCCCATTCGCCCCTTGTTTGCCAAAGGCTTTGCAGATGAAGTGCAGATCATCGCCACGGTCCTGTCCGCTGACCAACAGGTCAACCCGGACGTTCTGGCCCTGACTGGTGCCTCTGCGGCCTGCCACATTTCCAAAATGCCGTTCCTCGGCCCCATCGTCGGCGCTCGTGTCGGCTATGTGAACGACAAATTCGTGATCAATCCGAGCTACAAGGACATGAACGATGGCTCCAGCCTGAACCTGATCTTCGCGGCAACTCGCGAAGCCATGGTCATGGTTGAAGGTGGCGGTAACTTCGTCTCCGAAGACCTCGTTGCCGATGCTTTGGCCTGGGGTCACGAACAAATCACTCCGCTCTTCGACATTCAGGACGAACTTCGCGAGAAAGTCGGCGTTCCCAAGCTGGAAGTCGAAGCCCCTGTCCGCGACGAAGAAGTGGCTGCCTTCCTGGGAGACTTCATCACTGAAGACCTGGAAAAAGCCCTGACCACTCCCGAAAAATTGATCCGCTACGCTGCCAAGGACGCTGCCAAGCAGAAAGCCAAGGAAGCGGTTGCAGAAAAATTCCCCGACGACGAAGAAAAGCTCAAGGCCGTCAGCGGCATCTTCGGCGACATGACCAAGAAAATTGTGCGTGACCGTATCGTCAACGAAGGTCTGCGCATTGATGGTCGTGACACCACGACCGTTCGTCCGCTCTCCATCGAGACCGGCGTTTTGGCCCAGACTCACGGGTCTGTGCTGTTCCGTCGCGGTGAAACATCCGCACTGGCTGTCGCCACTCTGGGTTCCACTCGCGATGAACAACGGTACGACTCCCTGCTCGGAGATGCCACCAAGCGGTTCATGCTGCATTACAACTTCCCACCGTACTGCGTTGGTGAAGCCCGTATGCTGCGCGGAACCTCTCGTCGTGAAGTTGGTCACGGAGCACTCGCCGAGCGCGCCCTGACCCCGGTTCTACCGAATCAGGACGAATTCCCGTTCACCATCCGCGTGGTTTCCGAAATCATGGAATCCAACGGTTCCTCGTCCATGGCTTCCGTCTGCGGTGCCACCATGTCCCTCATGGACGCTGGTGTCCCCATTGCCGAGCCGGTCGCCGGTATTGCCATGGGTCTCTGCAAGGAAGAGGACAAATACTTCGTGTTGACCGATATCCTCGGTGACGAAGACGCCCTTGGCGATATGGACTTCAAGGTTGCCGGTACCAAAGACGGTATCACGGCCATCCAGATGGACATCAAGATCGCCGGTATTCCTCAGGACGTTCTCAAAAAAGCCCTGTACCAGGCTAAAGAAGCCCGGACACACATTCTCGATCACATGTGCGACGTTCTCGAAAAGCCGCGTCAGGAATTGTCTGAACTGGCCCCGCAGATGGCTGTCGTTCACATTGATCCCGAGAAAATCCGCTCTGTCATCGGACCCGGCGGCAAAAACATCAAGGCCATTACCGCAGAGACTGAAGCCGACATCGACATCGAAGATTCCGGCAAGATCTCCATCTTCGCCCCGACCATGGCATCCATGGAAAAGGCCAAGGAAATGGTCCTGTACTACGACCAGAAAGCCGAACCGGGCAAAAATTACCTCGGTACCGTGCGCAAGGTTCTGGAAGTCGGCGCTCTCGTCGAGATCCTGCCTGGCATGGAAGGCATGTTGCACATCTCCCAGCTCGACTTCGAGCGCGTCGAGCGTGTCGAAGACGTTGTCCAGCTCGGACAGGAAGTCTGGGTCAAGTGCATCTCTCTGGAACCGGGCGGACGTATTCGTTTGTCCCGCAAGGCATGGCTGATGGAAGAAGCCGGCCAGGAAGTCAATCTGGACGATTTCAAACGTCCCGCCCCTCGTGGCGGTGATCGTGGTGGTCGTCGTGACAACCGTGGCGGCGGACGCCGTGACAACCGTGGCGGTGGTAACCGCGGCCGTCGCTAAGTCCTGAACCAAAACATTCTCAACCGCCCTGTCCAGCTTCCGTTGGACAGGGCGGTTTTTTCATGGCCTCCCCTCCCAACATTCCATACATCCTTTTCAGCCCTCTCCCCTCCAAGCATAGACAGAGTCAATAGCTGGGTGTAATTAGAGACGAAAAGGAGATGCTCTCATGACAGAGACGATTATTTACGGAAAATCCACCTGACCGCACACCAAGCGGGCGTTGGATGCGCACCCGAACGCAAAATTTGTGGATGTTGTGATGAACCCGGCCGATCTGGAAAAGATGCTCAAACTGACAGATGGCCTTCGCAAGGTCCCGGTCATTGTCCACGACGGCACCACGACGATCGGCTTCAATCGAGGCTCATGACACGTCTAAGCTGTCGGCAGGATGTCGATACACCACAAAAAATCCCGAAGCCTTTGCTCCGGGATTTTTCAATTCATTTTTCACGAAAAGAAACAGAGCGACAACGATCAGCTTACCAACACCCCGGCATACCCCACAACCTGATCGAAATCCCCGGACACTTCGCCGGAGGTGGCATAAGACACCACCTCGACATGAGTCGCCCCCATTTCGGCCACGGCAAACATCCCGGTTGTCATCGGCAAAACACCGCACATGGAAATATCATTTCCCCGAACCGTTTCAAACAAAGCGGCGGGGTCAGACACATCAAGCGCGTTCAAGGCCAACGCATCCTGTGCCTTGGCTACATCGTGGGCAATGTAATGACTCATGTCCGAACTGACGACAATGGAAACGGACCGATCAAAGGACGCAAGGACCTGCCCTATGGCCTGTCCTGTCCGCCTGAGCACGTCGAGAGACGACGAAGCAATGGTAATCGGCACAATGGTCGTCCTCGGGTTCAAACGATGGAGAAACGGCAATATGACCTCAATGGAATGTTCCTGCTGGTGCGCACGCCTATCAGCCCGCAATAGCGGCACAGCCATCAGTAAGGCCTCTGCCAATTCCACATCAACGGACAACGACGCTCCGGGAATATGCCAATTCCCATCACCCCACAGCGAAAAAGAGTCTCCGAGTCCGGTATGGTTGGGTCCGAGAAGCAGGATAGTCGGTGCCAGATTAGCCATTCCCAAGGTGGTCCCACAGACAGCCCCGGAATAGACGTATCCGGCATGTGGCACCATGGCGAGCCGTGTCGGGGCTTCACGTTTCTCCCCTGCCATATTGAGAAAACCATCAACCACAGAACAAAGCAATTCCGGGTCGGCATCATAAAACCGTCCGGCAACGACAGGATGTCTCTCCATATCCTCGACTCCTTACAAAAAGGTCTTCACAGCACAACGCACCACACTCTCCATCCAGCATGGAGCATGCCCACTGCGTCCCTCCCCAAAAGGACGACAGACACGCGGTAAAAACCTGAAAACCGTGTTTACTGAACGCCTTGATACACTGAAGCTTTTTGCTCCAGCTCATAGGTTTGGAGAGCGGATTTGGCGAGTTGCGCCTGAAGTGTTTCAGGCTTCTTCTCGATAATATCACCGAGCAAATGCCGCCACTCTTCCATGGCACCGGCCTTGCGATAAATTCGGGCGAGCTTGAATCGGGTGGACGCCCACTCAGGGTTATCCACCTTGATATACCGATCATATTCCTTGGCCCACTTGAGCGCTTCATCATACCGGCCGGACCGTTCGGTGGCATAGATGGACATCAACACCGTGTCCTTGATCTTTTCCGGGTCGCCATGGGTCTGAAGCAACAGGGCCAACGCTTCCTGGGCATAGACAAAAACTCGTCTCAAATCCTGCCGCTGCATGGCATCCTTGGCCATGTAATACATTGCATACGCTCGAAATGCTGGGGAAACCGACGCATCCTTGGCAAGTTCCGCCCACAAAGGCATGGCCTGACGCGCATCGCCAAGATTCTGCAAGGACATGGCCCGCGCATATTCAAGCTGCTTTTGTTGCGCCGGATCAAGTGTCCAGTTCTTTTTGGCCATGGCCACCAAATCAGCGATATCCTTCCAATTCAATTGGTCCAAATGAATATTCACGGCCAATCCAAGGGCTTCGCCAGAAGCACCCGGAATCTGTTTCTTTTGCAAATATGGCGCAATCAACGCAAGCGCCTTGTCCGGTTGGCCTATTTTCCAGTAACTGGTCGCAATGGCAATTTTCGTCGTATCGTTGACCTTGGACCCGTCCTTGCCAATGAAATCATAAGTTTCCCAATAGCGAACCACGCGGCCAAACCGTTCTTCGTCAATCATGCCGGGCACGGCCAAAACAAAGACGGAATCGCCGAGCTTTCTGGCCTTTGCAACAAGCGGGTTGTCCGGGTAATTTTCAACGAGATCTTGTGCCGCCGTCAATGCCTCGGGATACTTCTTGTTAAATGCGTACCACATGGCCAGTTTAAGCTGGGCAATGGGAGCCAACGGACTGTCTGGGTGCTGAGTGACAATATCCTTGTACACCCGCTGGGGATTGAGATTGTACGGCCTGTCAAAGACATCCACCATTTCATGCATGGCGGGATCGTCATAAATCCCCTCTTCAGCCAACCGCATCTTGCCAATCAATCCACCCTCTGCATCGGGATAGTTGGTCACCACTTTCTCATAAATCTGTTTGGCCGACTGTTTTTCGCCAAGACGGATATAAATATCACCTATCCGTGCCAGAACAACGTCTGCACCATCAGCATCTGGATTCAAGTTGTATGCGGTAAAATAATGATTCTTGGCTGCCTGCCATTTCTTGAGTTCCATCTCCACATCACCGGCCAACCGCAAAAACTCCGGATTTTCCATGTAATAATTCGGCCACCGCTTATCGATGTAATCCACGATCTGAAATCCCTGCTCAAGGAACCCGGTCCGGTTGAGCGAATCGGCCAGATAAAACGCCGCCGGCTTGACCAGTTGATGCTCTGGGTAGGTCTGAATCAGATACTGGAACTGATCCGCCGCCTTTTTATATTCCTTCTTTCGATAGAAAAACTCTCCCCAGTAATAACTGATGGATGGAATGTTATCGTCATCAGGATATTTTTCCTGCAAAATCTTGAAATAGGCACGCGCTTCCGGAAAGTTGCCGACCTGTAAATTCAACAGTCCCAAATTAAGCAGCGCACGCGGCACACGAGTAGAACGCAAATTCGCATTCATGGCCGCAATATACGCCTGTCCGACCTCATCAAACCGATCGACAAGTGTTCCCGAATACAACTGTTTCTTGATATCGGCCACCGCAAACAGGGTTTCCTCCCGCACATCGTCCGGGACATCGGCCTGTTTCAAAATATCTTCATATAATGGAAGAGCCGCTTCCAACGCCCCATTGAACATCAGAGACTGTGCGTCATATAACGCATCCCGAATCTCTTCCTGATGGGCTTTTGCCTGCTCTTCCGGCGACAACTCCGGCACCGGCTCTTCGCCTGTCCCGGATTGCGCGACCTGTTCGCCGTCAGCTGCCGCACCATCGGCTTGTGCCTGATCGGAGACAACGGATGAAACATCGGGGGAAGCAACCGCATCCTTTCGTGCCGCTTCCAGACTTTCCACGACCTGAGCCGTCTCTTCCGGTGTCGCAGCCGGCGGAGGCGCACCATTCACCACGGTCGGCGGTGATGCCATCACCTGACCACTGACCTGCCCTTTCCCGGAAACAGCCGCCGAAGATTCCACAACAGGACGAGCCAATTCCGCAAATTGCACATCATCCGCCGTTTTTTTCACGGCCTTGAACCGTAACGCATTGGACGCGGGATAGATTCCCGTCACCACTTCGCGGGGAACATCCGGCTTCACGGATTCAGGCTGATCGACCGGGATGACACTCTTTTCTTTCTCGATATCAGAAGTGGAAGCCGCCACAGGCATCTTCTTTGACCCCCTCCCTGTGGGGGGAGGAGCCACTTCACTTCTGACAGAATAAGGAACCGCAAAAAAAGGTTTTCGATCACTCTCTGATGTGGACGTCGTCTTTTTTTCCACGTCGGGAATGACAGCCGGAGGCTCGACAGCGTCTTGTGGAACTGCCACTGGCTCGGTTTGAACCGCAGGTATTGGCAATGATTTTGGCTGCACTTTGGACTGAGAAGAAAACGTCGACGCAGGCTTGGGCGTGGTCTTCTCGGGTGTCCACCGCGCTCCGATGGGATCACGAAATACCTGGACCACAAAATCGGATGAACCAGGCACGGGAAGACGGATGTATCCAAACGCATTGGTTCGAGTTTCAAGGACCACCCCTTTTTCCGAACTGGTGATGGATTGTACCAATTTGCCGGGATAGGTCTTGTTCGTCGGCTTGGGTTCCGTGTCCCATATTCCGGGAGGCAAAGAAATCAGCAGTCCGGTTGCGCCGGTGCGAGAAACAACTGCCTTTGGCAACGCGTTGGAATCAAATGAGAAAGTAACCTTATCTGAATCGCCAAGTGCTTGAAAATTTACACGTAACGCTTTGGCCGGACTGACGAAAATCACTCCGGCACACAGGGCCGCCACAATGGGCCATAGTATTTTTTTGGCGTTTTTCACTCTCACGTCAGACAGTTATGCAATTGTCATGCAACCCGGCCACTCATTTCCGGACCAGCACACCTGATTTACAACAAATCCCGTTTTTTCAATTTCTCGATCAATGTCGTTCGTTTGATACCGACCAACTCAGCGGCCTTGTTTTTCACGCCGCCCGCCTGCTCCAGGGCTTCGGTCAATAAATGGCCTTCGATCTTTTCCAGAAATTCCTTGAGCTTCATATTCCTGTCCCGCAGGTCCTTCAAATGAGGCCAGGCGAAACCTGCTGGAACAACAGGCTGAAACGACTCGATCTTTTTCAAAGGGCACTCGCCGATATCTTCAAAAATCTTGTCAGGCAAATCTTCCGGCAAGACCTGGCATCCATCACAAAGGATAGAGAGACGTTCCATGAAATTTTCTAGTTCACGGACATTGCCGGGCCAGGAATAGGACAATAGCATTTCCTGAGCCTTCTTGGAAACATTCAATTTCTTCCGAGCTTTTCTGGCGCACTGGCTGCATAAAAAATGTTCTGCCAGCAATAAGATATCATTCCCCCGTTTCCGCAAGGCCGGCACATGCAGAGGAATAACATTCAACCGATAAAACAAATCTTCGCGAAAACGTCCGGCTTCGACCTCTTTTTCAAGGTCTCGATTTGTCGCGGCCACAACCCGGACATCCACCTTCTTGATAGAGGTGCCGCCAACGCGTTCGATCTCTTTTTCCTGAAGCGCACGGAGAATCTTGACTTGCAGCGAAAGATCCATATCTCCGATCTCGTCAAGAAAAATCGTCCCGCCATCCGCCAACTCAAACCGACCCGGACGAGATCGTATGGCATGGGTAAACGCACCCTTTTCATGGCCAAAGAGTTCGGATTCCAACAATTCCCTCGGGATAGCACCACAATTGATAGGCACAAACGGTCTATTGCGGCGGGCACTATTCTCATGCAAGGCCCTGACAAGCAGTTCCTTGCCTGTGCCTGACTCACCAGTGACCAGCACGGTACTATCTGTGGGGGCAACTTTTCCCAACACCCTGAAAACACTTGCCAGAGCGGGGCTATTGCCGATTATGCCATCCAGATTCAATCCCATCTCTCCTCCAAAATCACATGCCTATTCTTCAAGCAAATTGATCCAATCTGCAATTATTACTTCGATAACACATTTTTACTGTCAACAAACTGACAGTATGTCAACGCATTGCGGAAAATTTGGCAAAAAAAACAGAAAAAACAATGGATTCGATAACGAATAGCACAACAAAAACCACAGCCGCCCCCACTGCAAACAGCAGTCTGCGGGCGAATCCCAGTCGATTTGCAAAAAGCACACCGCCCAAAAAAAAGGGTCGATACGGACAGACATCCGTACCGACCCTCACCAAACAATTCATCTCTTTCTAAAACAACTTTACCCTTCCGATACGCAGTACTGTCGATCTCGGAAAGAAGAACTCATCCAATTACTGTCGTTTGAGAATTTCCTTGGCCGGAATAAGAGCCGTGGCCGCAGCACCGACAATATTACCAGCCACACCAGGGCCATCCCCGGCAACGAACAGTCCTTCAACACTGGTTTCCAAATGTTCACGAGTGTCCACCTGCGTGGCAAAGAACTTGATCTCAGGCGCATACAGCAGGGTTTCATCATTGGACACGCCCGGAACCACGTTATTGAGCTGCTCCAAACCATCCATGAGATTGGTCAAAATTCGTTCCGGCAAGGCCATGGCAATATCGCCCGGAACCACGTTCTTCATGGTCGGTTCAATGTAACCGTTACCTATACGATCCCACGTGGACCGCCGTCCCCGACGCAAATCGCCAAACCGTTGTAAAATGGGCTTACCACCACCAATCAAGGTCGCCAGTCGCCCAATGGATTCGCCATACGCCTGATTGTCCTCGACAGGATCATTCAAGACAACCTTGGATAAAAAGGCGAAATTGGTATTTTCGGACTTCGTATTCATCAGGGCGTGTCCGTTGACACACACGAAATCCTGATAATTTTCCAGCGCCACAAACCCACCATAATTGGTACAGAAGGTCCGGGTCTGGTCATCATATTTATTGGTCCGCACAAAAAATGTCGGATCATAGATCACAGAACACAAATCCTGCATGATCTCGTTGTGGACCTCGACACGCACACCGACTTCGATGCCACGCTGGGACACGTTGATTCCATGGTTCTGCACCACATGGCCGACCCATTCGGCCCCCACGCGCCCCGGAGCCAAAATGACATTGTTGGCTGTGTAGGTCCCCTTACTGGTGACCACGCCGGTGACCCTACCCTTGTCCACAACCACGTCCTTCACATTTTCGGAGGTGTGGAACGTGACACCCTTCTCCCGAAGATAATCGGCCATGACAGCGATATGCCCAGGCAGATTGTCACTTCCCAGATGTTTCTGCTTGATGACGAGCAGGTCAATGCCATGCTTGCGGGCGTCCTTGCGGACATCCTTGGCCTTGTCCATATCTGTGGGGAAAACCTGACCATCCATCCCGAAACGGTTGAAAATGGCTTCGGTTTCCTCAATCAGCGCATGGGCCTCGGTCACGCCCACGAATTGGGTCAGATCAGTCTTGCCAAGCTTGTGAATGAAATTCAGTTTGCCGTCCGAGAACAGCCCGGCTCCCCCCACACCGCACAGGATATTGCAGGGCTGACATTTGATGCACTCCTGATCGCCGGACAGCGGACAATTTCGCTTCAACGACAATTTGCCCTTATCTATAAGTAATACATCCAGGTCGGAATGTTCCGCCAGGTAGTACGCGGCAAAGAGTCCGGCCGGACCTCCACCAACGATAATCACATCATACGCAGTCTTGATTGCCTTGTTCATTGTATCCTCTCTGTATCTCGCAAGTATGGCCCGCACTGGGGCAAACTCTCAAAAAAAGGAGTTCACGCAGACGGGCCATGATCGACCGTATGACAGGAATTGCGACGGTGTCAACCCCTCACGTCCAGAGAAAATAACGACGCTCCCCACCACCAGAAAAGACCGTAGTCACGACAAAAAAAGGGACGCTCAAACCGCTTTGACCTCGGCCGATCATCCCCTATGTTCAGACTCACTTTCAAAAATAAACCGCACGCTATTCGGAGGGGGTACTGTTCACAACGGCAAATGCGGAATGATTGTGAATGGATTCAAAGCTTTCCACTTCGACCGTGTACCAATCGACCTGCGGATGATCGGAAAGGCCTTTTGCCACGGCGCGCACCACGTCTTCCACGAACATCGGATTGTCAAACGACGACTCCGTGACAAATTTTTCATCCTCGCGTTTGAGCAGGGAATAGACCGGACTGGACCCGGCGGATTCACCGATCTCGATGAGATCTTCCAACCACAGAAAACCATGAAACCTGGTTCGGATGCGAATTTCAGCCCGCTGCGAATGCGCTCCCTGATCGGAAATGGCCAAGGAACAGGGACAGACCGTCATGACCGGCACATCCGCACCGAGCGTGAACCGCAATTCGCCGTCCTTGAGATACCCATCCACACGACAGGTATAATCCATCAGGCACGATGCCCCGCTCTTGGGCGAACGCTTGTGTTGAAAATAGGGAAAAACGAAGCGGACATGGGCACTCCTGGCCTGAAGTCGGACCACGACATCTTCGAGCAATGTCCGAAACGAGGTGTAATCGAGATCGCCTGACCAATGTTTCAGGGCCTCGACAAAACGGCTCATATGCGTGCCCTTGAATTCAGCGGGCAAATCCACGGACAGGGAAACATCAGCAACCGTGTGCTGGGTGCCGGATTCCTTATCCCGAACAATTATGGGATGACGCAGGCCCTTGACGCCCACCCGGTCGATGGGCATGGCGATCGTGGCTTGCTGCTTCTGAACATCTTCCATGAAAATACAGCCTCCGGCAGTCCTGTCCCGCCTCGATTGCAGGCAAGGAACTTCGGTTCTAGATCAAGTTCTTTCCAGTGGTGGTCAACGCAAGGTTTCCGTGCTTGACCCCTTTGGTCGAGATCAGTTTTTGTCCCAATGCCTTGATGATATCAGCATCCCCTTTGAGGATAATGACTTCCAGGCAGTTATGGTGATCCAAATGCACATGCAGCGAGGACTGGATGACATCGTGATGGTCATGTTGAATCTCGGTCAACCGTTGAGACAGCCCGGACTTATGATGATCGTAGACCAGAGTCAATGTTCCAGCCAGATCGCCCTCGGCCTGCTCCCACTCCCGCTGTACCAATGTATTGCGAATCAGGTCGCGAATGGCCTCGGACCGGGTCTGATAACTGCGTTCCTCACAATGACTGTCAAACTTACTCAACAGATCCGAATCAAGCGAAACGCCAAATCGTATTGTCTTGCCCATGATTTCCTCCACTCAGGGAATTGTGATTTCCCACAGATTCACTGTTTGATTCTGGCCGCACAGGGCCACTTTTTCCACTGTTATCTTGACAGGGGCGAATCCCTGCGCTCGCAACTCGTCCCAGACCGGGCGGGAGACCGTGCGCACCGGCTCACCGATCCAGATGGAACCACCGGGCTTGAGCGCATGACGAAACAGCTGCATCAACGGTTCGAAAAACCGCTTTTCATACAGAATGTCTCCACCCCACATATACTCGAAGGATGCGGCTGGAAGTGCGGGCTGTCGCCAATCCATGACCATCCATAACGGATGAGGGACACCGTTTAGGTCAGCATTATGGCGGGCAAAACGAACTGCGGGCCACTCGTAATCAAACGCCACCACGTCCGCGCCGACCGAACTGGCGATCATGCCGGTCAATCCCAACCCGCAACCGAGATCAAGGCACTTCCTGCCCCGCAAACGGTCCGTGTTCCGCACGATGTGTCGCCCAAGCAACACGCTCGCTGGCCAGACTTCAGCCCAGTACGGCACCCTGTCGTCGTCGCCGAGATCGGCTTCGTCCATCTGGTCCCAGAGGGCTTCCAGATCAGCGGCCCGGTCGAGAAGCCAGGTCTTTCCCTCCACCTCGACACGCACTTGCGAACCGGGATCAGGGAAGGAAAAGGGGTCATCAACCGGACTCTTTTTGATTTCTTTCGTCATAGGCGAAAAAAGATACGCCCCACTCGTGTTATCGTCAATACAATTCGTAATACCTTCCGTGCCAGTAGCAACCGATTAGTATGACTACATATATATACAGAAAAGCCAGTATAACTTTAATATATTGATTTTTTTCAAAAACGAATCCATTTCAGCCGTCAGGTTTTTGGCGGTTTATTTTTTTTCTCAAATGGCACAAAATAAAACCCACGAAAACGTCATTTTTTTTACAATTTCCAAAAGACAAAACCCATGGTAAGGACAGCCATCTAAAACTACTGCAAAGCCACTTTTTCCAGAAAAGGAGACGATATGATTCCCAAAGATCTTTTGTACGCCAAATCCCATGAATGGGTCATGGTTGAAGGCGAAATTGCAACTGTTGGCATTTCTCACTTTGCCCAGGAACAACTCGGCGACCTGACCTTTGTCGAGCTGCCCGAAGTCGGCGACACCTTTGAAGCCGGTTCCGAAATGGGTTCTGTCGAATCCGTCAAGGCCGCCAGCGAAATTTACGCTCCGGTGACGGGCGAAGTCGTTGAGATCAACACGGCGCTCGAAGACGCTCCCGAAAAAGTCAATGAAGAGCCATACGGCGAAGGCTGGATGCTCAAATTCAAGATAAAAGGCACCCCAGAGGGGTTGCTGGACGCCGAGGCATACACCGAGGTCGTCGAATCCGAAGCCCACTAACGGGAACTTTCAAGGCCGGGGCACACGCTCCGGCCTTCTTCTTTCATCACCACGTATTACATCAGTAGGTACAACTATGCCGTATGTTCCTCATACTGAAGATGAAGTCCGGGAAATGCTCGCCACCATCGGTGTCGATTCCGTGGACGCTCTCTTTGCCGAGATAACGGAAGACATGCGCCCCAAAAGCTTTGATCTGCCCGAGGGGTTGAGCGAGATGGAGGTCCTCTCCAAACTCGAAGCCATGGCCGCCAAAAACGCCACGGACAGGATCAGTTTCCTGGGAGCCGGGTTCTATGACCACTATATCCCGGCGGCAGTCGATGCGCTCACCATGCGCGGAGAATTTTACACGGCCTACACGCCGTATCAGCCCGAAGCGTCCCAAGGCACGCTCCAGGCTATTTTCGAATATCAGACCGCAGTGACCCGCCTGCTCGGCATGACCTATGCCAATGCGTCTGTCTACGACGGCGGAACCGCACTGTACGAAGCCATGATGATGGCCGTTCGCAAGACCAAACGCCGCAAGATCGTGGTCTCCGAAGCACTGAACCCCATTTACCGGGTCATGCTCGATTCCTATACGTCCAACCTCGACGTCAAGTTGGTCACTGTGCCGCACAAGAACGGCATGACCGACATCGAAGGATTGAAAAACGCCATCGACAGCGAAACCGCCGCCCTGTTGGTACAAAACCCGAACTTCTTCGGCTCCATCAACGACTTCACGACGTTGTTTGCCGCAGCCAAGGCCCAGAAGGCCGTGTCGATCATCTCATCATATCCGGTCCTTCAGACTCTGCTGAAAACACCTGGCGACATGGGAGCCGACATCGCAGTGGCCGAAGGGCAATCGCTCGGGCTGCCCTTGTCGTTCGGTGGGCCCTACCTCGGCATCATGACCTGTACCAAAAAGATGGTCCGTCAAATGCCGGGCCGCATGGTTGGCCGGACCAAGGATTCCGAAGGCCGGACCGGCTACGTGTTGACACTCCAGGCTCGCGAACAGCACATCCGTCGTCAGAAAGCGACATCCAATATCTGCTCCAACCAATCACTGTGTGCCTTGCGTGCGCTGGTCCACATGTGCGCACTGGGTGAACAGGGCATGAAACGGGCAGCCAGACTGTCCATCGAACGCGCCCATATCTGTGCCGAAAGACTCACCGCCATCGACGGTGTGGACATGTTGACACAGGGACCGTTCGGCAACGAATTCGCCATCACCCTGCCCACCAACGCCTTTGATGCCATCGCCAAACTCACGGCACGGGGCTACGTGCCCGGATTCCCGCTGGGTCGCTACTATGAAGGGCTGGAAAACGGACTGCTCGTTGCCTGCACCGAAAAAACCAGTGAAGAACATATCGGCATCTTTGCCGAGATGCTCAAGGGAGCACTCAAATGAAAACCATATTCGAAAAATCCGTAGCCGGACGCGAAGGATGCTGGCCCTGCGAAGGTATTGCCGAAGAAGCCTATATTCCCTCCGAATTGCTGCGAGACGGTACCATCGGCCTGCCTTCTGCCAGTGAATTGGATGTGGTGCGTCACTTCACCAAACTGTCCCAGTCCAACTACGGTGTGGACGGCAATTTCTATCCCTTGGGATCATGTACCATGAAGTACAATCCCAAATTCACCGAAATCGTGGCCGGTCTGCCCGGATTCACCCGGCTGCACCCGGTCCTGCCGCAGTTGCAAGGTGCGGGCGGACTCTGTCAGGGCGCGCTCGAAGTCATGTACGAAACCGAACGCCTGCTGGCGGAAATCACCGGCATGGCCGCATACACCATGCATCCCATGGCCGGAGCGCATGGCGAGCTGACCGGGGTCATGCTCATCGCAGCCTACCACCGGGACAAGGGTAACAAGAAAACCAAAATTATCATCCCGGATTCAGCCCACGGGACCAACCCGGCCTCGGCCACCATCGCGGGATATGATATCGTCTCCATCGAATCCAAGGACGGTATTGTTGATCCCGACGCACTGGCCGAAGTGTTGGACGACGAAGTGGCTGGCATGATGATGACGTGCCCCAACACCTTGGGACTCTTTGAAAAACATCTGCCAGAGATCGTCAAGATGCTCCGAAAAGTGGACGCGCTGCTGTATTACGATGGTGCGAACCTGAATGCCATCATGGGCAAAATGCGCGTGGGAGATGTCGGTTTTGACGTGGTTCACTGGAATCTCCACAAAACCATGGCCACCCCGCACGGTGGAGGCGGTCCCGGTTCTGGTCCGGTGGGCGTTTCCGAACGGCTGGTGCCCTACCTGCCCATTTCCCGGGTTGCAAAACAGGAAGACGGCCAATACTTCCTTGATTACAATCACCCGAAATCCATCGGCTACGTCGCCCCGTTCTATGGCAACTTCGGCGTGTACCTGAAGGCATACGCCTACATCCTGCGACTGGGAGGCACTGGTCTGACACGTGCTTCGGAAAACGCGGTGCTGGCTGCCAACTACATGCGCAAGCGCTTAAGCGACCACTTTGAAGTCCCTTACGATCGCATTTGTATGCACGAATTCGTTGCCAGCGCATCGGCTCAAGCCAAGAAAGGCGTACGCGCTCTGGACTTTGCCAAGGGATTGCTCGACAAGGGCCACCACGCCCCGACCATTTACTTCCCGCTCATCGTCCCCGAAGCGATCATGATCGAGCCGACCGAAACCGAAAACAAGGCAACACTCGACCAATTCATTGATGATCTCATCGAGTTGGCGGAGACAGTGGATACCAATCCCGAGGCCCTGACCTCGGCACCGGTCAATCTGCCTGTGACCCGTCTGGACGAAACCACAGCCGCCCGCGCCATGGAGCTGACTGATGATTTATGATCTCGTGGTCCTCGGCTCAGGCCCGGGAGGGTTTGACTGTGCCGTTGAAGCCGCCGGACACGGCCTGTCGGTCGCGCTGGTGGAAAAGGACGTTCTGGGCGGCACCTGCCTTAACCGAGGGTGCATCCCGACCAAGCTTTGGCTCGGAGCAACGTCTGCCATTGATGAACTGCATAACCAGGCCAAGATGAAAGTCGCATCCGGCGAAATCCATGTGGATTTCGCCGCGTTGCAGGGCCGGGTGGGCAAACACCTGACCGGCACCCGCAAAGCCATGGTCATGCAGCTCAAGAAACTTGGTATCGAATACATCGAAGGCACAGGCTCGCTTGCCGGAAAAGGCACACTTTCCATCGCCACTCCCGACGGCGAGCACTCCCTCGAATATAAAAAACTCGTTGTCGCCACCGGGTCCAAACCCATTTTCTTTCCAGGCCTGGAGCCGGACAACGACTGCGTGCTTGATTCCGACATGTTCCTTGCCATGGGAACCATGCCCGAATCACTCATCGTGGTCGGCGCGGGATTCATCGGACTGGAAATGGCGCAGGTCGCCCACCGGTTCGGCGCACAGGTCACGGTGGTGGATGCCATGGACCGTGTGGCCCCGTTGGAGGACCCCGAGGTGTCCAAGGCATTACGTTCCACCTTCAAACGGTGGAAATGGAATATCCTGCTGGAAAAACGCGTGTCCGGTGTCCGCACCGTGGACGGCAAGGCCGTCCTGACACTCGACTCAGGTGAACAGATAACTGCTGACAAGGCACTGGTCGCAGTGGGCCGTGGTCCGGTCACCCAAGGTATCGGCCTTGAAGAAGCGGGTGTCACCCTGAAATTCAACCAGATACAGGTGAACGACCATCTCATGGCCGCACCGGATATCTATGCCATCGGCGATGCCAACGGCATCATGCAGCTCGCCCATGCCGCAACCCATCAGGCCCACTATGTGGCCGCTCTCATTGCGAGAAAAACCGACGCAGCTTACACGTCCGGGCCAGTGCCAAGCGTCTTGTACGGTGCTCCCGAGGCCATGCGTGTCGGCACCATGGAAAACGAAGCGTTTCTCAAGGACAACAGCACCTGCCAGACATCGCGCGCGCAATTGGCCGCCAATCCCATGGCACAGGCCCATGCGGCCACGCAGGGATTCGTCAAAGTGATCTGGTCCGGTGGAAAAATTGTCGGCATTACCGCCGTGGGGCACGATGTGTCCAGACTGGTAACGGCGGCAACCATCATCGTTCAACAGGGCTGGACTGCCGAAGATATCCATTCGATCATCTTCTCCCACCCGTCACTGGACGAAGCCCTCTTCATGGCTCTCAAGGCTGAACGAAAGGATATTCAATGATACTCGACCATTTGGATAACGCCAATACCTATATTGACTTGCACCCGGACTTTGCAGCGGCCTTTGCCCTGTTGCGGCGGACCGATCTGACCTCGCTACCGGAAGGCCGCCATGATCTCAATGACGGCGATTCCTATGCCTGGATCGCCAAAGGTCCCGGCCGCACACCAGATGAAGCCTCCATCGAAACCCATGACCAATTCATCGACATTCAATATGTTGTCGATGGCGTTGATCACATGGGGTGGAAGGCGCGCACGGCCCTCGGCCCTGCAAATGAGGCGTCCGACCCGGACAAGGATCTCGCCTTTTACGATGACGAGCCGACGGTCTGGACCGATGTCACTCCCGGCATGTTCGCCATCTACTTTCCGGGAGATGGACATCTCCCCACAATCTCAGATGGTTTCTTACACAAAATCATTCTCAAAATTAAAATCTAACAACTTGACCACAAAAAAACGGGAAGTCTCCAAAAGAGGCTTCCCGTTTTTTCATCGCAGACAGTATCGACGACCGCTTAATGCAGCGCACGACCTTCCGGTTCAAGCGCAAAAAAAGATTCTTCCTGTCGAGGGATTTCCAACGCCATCAGGGCTTCCACGGTTAAATCCGGCCCGACCCACAATTCACCGGAAAGAGTGAGCCCCCGCACCAACCGCTTGGCATGATCAAGGGCAATGGCCACCTGTTGCACATACAGTTCTTTGGGAAAAACGAACTTCGCATCATGGCTCCATTCCGGTTTGGGTTCACCCGGAGGCCATGCTATGGGGTTCTTGAGCTTCCAAATGACCACGTCGTCGGTATGCGAAACCATCACGCCCTCATCAATTCCCTGACAGGCTGGATTCCCGCAATCACAGGTATAAATGAAAAACTCACCGGCCATCGTGGCCGAAGAAACCAGGTCCACCGGGTCGATATACACCCCGGCATCGTGCAGATACTGCCCATCAACCGACAAATTAAAATCGATATATCCGTCCTCGGGATGCTTTTCATCCAGGGACAATGTCACGGATATCCTGATCTCACTCATATTCGCTTTCCTTAAAAAAAATGCCAGATAGATAATTGAAGGCACGGAAGTAGCACAAACGCCCACACCACTCAATCAAAATCAAATCACCGTCTTCCGGCAAGCTCTTCCTTGACGATCGCGGAATTGTACGCCGCATTGATCGCGTGCTCAGTCAGGGTTCCAGCCAACTGTCTATCCCGCCCCGATATCAACACGGGCACTTGAGAAACCCCTCTATCTGTAATCTTATCCAAGGCCTCCTGCACGGTGTCGTCCATGGTCACGGTCACCAGATCCCGCGTCGCAATGTCATGGGCAATAATCAGATTGAGCAGCCCTTCCTCATTCAGCACCGCTCGAATATCACGAAAAGAAATGATACCAACCAATCGTTTTTCCCCATCAACAACATGGAGATATGGTGCATTTTCCGTCTTGAACGTCCAGATGATCTGCGACAGGGGTGCCGCAGCCGGAATGGTCACGAAATCACGGGTCATGACCTCTTTCACCACAATATGATCGAGCAAATGCCGTTCACGTCCGGCTTCGATATCGATCCCCCGCCGAAGCAATTTGGTCGTATAGATGGACGCCCGGTCAATCATGGAATTCATGACCGTGGCCGTGATACACGTCAGCATGAGCGGCAGGATGATGGAATAATCCGAGGTCATCTCGAAAATAATCAGGATGGCGGTAATGGGGGCATAGGTTGTTCCGGCAACCACTCCACCCATGGCGACCAGCGCATATGCACCGGGCATGGCGGTAGAGGTCGGAAACAGGAAATGCACCACAAAACCGAAGACTCCGCCAGTCATGCAGCCCAGAAACAGTGATGGAGCAAAAATACCGCCAGAGCCGCCAGAGCCGAGGGTCACGGACGAAGCCAGAATTTTCACGAAAATCAGGATAAACAGAATTTGAAATTCCATCTGGTTGACCAGAGCCAAGTTCATGGCCCCATAGCCAACACCAAACACCTGAGGAAAAACGGCCAATATCCCGCCCAACACCGCACCGCCGATGGCGGGCTTGATCCAATCGGGAATGGGGATGGCGTCAAATCCATCCTCAAACCAATAGAGAATCTTGGTAAAGGACAGCCCGACCAGCCCGGACACAATGCCGAGCAACGGATACAACAGATATTCCCACAGGCTGACAATGGAATAGGCCGGGATATCAAAATGCGGAAAATCTCCAAAATAATAGCGGGATATGGCCGTGGCTGTCACCGAAGACAACACCACCGGAGAAAATTGCATCACCCCGAAATCGCCGATGATGATTTCCAAAGCGAACAGGACGCCGGCAATGGGCGCATTGAAGGTCGCGGCAATACCGGCCGCCGCCCCGCACCCGACCATGGTTTTCATATGTACACTGGGTGTCTTGAAAACCTGACCGATGGACGACCCGATCGACGCCCCGATCTGCACCATTGGCCCTTCCCGTCCCACGGACCCGCCAGATCCGATGGTCACGGCTGAGGCGAAAATCTTGGCTGCGGCCACCCTTTTACGAATCCGTCCACCACGAAGGGCAATGGCCTGCATGACCTCGGGGACGCCATGTCCCTTGGCTTCCGCCGCAAAATTGGTGACCACCAATCCCACGACGAGACCACCGACCGCTGGCATGAGTATTTTGATCCATAGCGGCACGGAAGTGGCAAAGGTCATGAAGTCACTGGTATTCTGATAAAACACCCATTGCATGAATTTGAGGACCAATTTGAAAAGAACGGCACCGTACCCGGCAAGCACGCCGATGAGCACGGCCAGAAGCAAATATCTGATGTTCGGTCGCTTCAATTTCTGAAAGAGCGGTTCACCCCGTTCAACGGCCATTGAGTCTCCAGAGTTCACGTTAGCAGGAGATATTGACAAATCATGCACCGTATATACTTCAACTTGATTGAGATATAACCCGACTTGCCTCCAGAGCGCAACGCATAGTCGTAAAACTTGAGTGGAATCCCGAAAAGAGGTACTCAGAGACCTCCCCAATAAACGACATCCCTTCAGGAGAAGATACATGCCCAAATTTGACATTAGCCCCCTGACCCCCCAGCCAGAATTCGACATGATGTATTTCATGGAAGTTGCCGGAGAAACTCGGATCGAAGGAGACATCCTTGAGGACTTCGAAACCTTTTGGGACAAATGGGCTCAGGAAAGCCTCAATGCCTATGAATTGTCCAACTCGGAAGGTGAAGGCAAATTCGTTCTGATCTTTCTCGATGAAGCCGCCGAAGAAACCATTGAAGGCATCTGGCAAGATTCTCCGACCAACGGACTGCTTTTCCACGCCCTGGCCATCACCATGGTCATGAGTTCCGCCCAAAGTCTTGTTCCCGAACTGCAAACCGGAAAATGTGCGCCCCTGCCCCGTCCGGGTGAAGGCATCCTCAGCGCATTCAAGGAACTCGATCTGACCTGGAACGACGAGGGCACGGTCAATCGCAAATACGCAGTGTTGACCCCCTACCCCTATGCGGGCGGTTGCGAAGTCTGTTATATGAGCGACACCTGTCCCAAAAGCACCGTAAAAAGGTAAAATCACATGCAGTTCACGGTCAAAGACGTTCTCAGCATCCAGGTCGCCCCGGCACTCGGCTGTACCGAACCGGTCGCCATTGCGCTTGGCGCGGCCTCAGCCATGTCACTTCTCCCATCACCGACCTTTGACACGCTCGAAGTCGCCGTGGACCCCAATGTCTATAAAAACGGGCTGGCCGTTTCCATTCCCGGAGCCAAAGGGCTATCCGGGCTGGATATGGCGGCCGCCCTTGGCGCAACCGGCGGCGACCCCGCCTTGCGTCTGGAAGTTCTGCAACCCATCAACGACACCTTCGTGGCTGCGGCCCAAAAAGCCATTGCTGACGGCAAGGTCACCATCACGTTACTCAAGGATCAACATGGACTCTTGATTCGAAGCAGAGCAACTTCCGGGACCGATATCGCTGAATCCGTCATTGAAGACTTACACGACAACATCACGTCGTTGACGCTCAACGGTCTGCCGGTTAACAGTCCGCTGATCGAGCACCGGGAAGAAGGTGCCCCCTCTCCTGTCGCCGAAATGGAAGAATGGCTCAAAGGGCTTTCGCTCACTGAGCTGATCGCCCTCACCGACCAATTAGACGACGAGGATTACGCATTTCTTCAAGAAGGTGTGGACGTTAACATGCGGTTGGCTGAACAAGGCTTGAAATACGGTCTTGGTCTGGGTGTCGGCAAAACACTCGAACGCCTCGTCCGTCAGGGGCTTATCAAAAAAGACATGATGTTGGCAGCCCGAATTCTCGCGTCAGCGGCGGCTGATGCGCGCATGTCCGGGGTCTCGCTCCCCGCCATGAGTTCCGCAGGGTCCGGCAATCATGGACTGACCGCCATCCTGCCCATCTGGGCCATCAAGGACTATGTGGATGACGTCGAGACCAAGTCCGTCCTGGAAGCCATCGCCCTCTCTCACATCATCACGGCCTACGTCAAAGCGCATACTGGCAGGCTCTCTGCCATCTGCGGCTGTTCCGTGGCAGCCGGGGCCGGAGCGACCGCCGGTATCACCTTTCTGCTCGGCGGTGACGCCACGCACATTGCCGGGGCCATCAAGAATCTCATGGAAGATCTGGCCGGTATCATTTGCGACGGTGCCAAGACCGGGTGTGCGCTCAAGCTCGCCACGGCTGCGGGCACAGCGGTTCAGGCAGCACTGTTCGCGCTTCAAGGTGTCAACGTCCATCACACCGACGGCATCATCGGTCAATCCCCGGAAGAAACCATGCGCAACGTCGGCACGCTGGCTGTGGACGGCATGATTCAAACAGACAAGACCATTCTGAACATCATGTTGGAAAAACAGTTCAACGAAGTTTGATCCGATCTTCGGTCGTTTTTTGCCGCCGGCGGTCCCTCGCCGGGAGGGCGTCTTCGACGACCAGAGAATCTTTTGAAAAAGTTTCTCTGGACGCTCCAAAACTTTTTGGGTCGCTTCGCGAAAGGGAAGGATGAAGCCCTATTACAGAAAAAAAAGGCAGGACCGTTAATAATAGGCCAAGTCCTGTGGTGGTGTTTTTTCGATAAAAAACGTTTCGATGCGAGATTTGTCATCTCGAGATATTTTAAGGTCAGACACTTGAAGGATGGATGCGGAGCCACCATAGGTTTTGACGGCACGGTCGATAAAATCAGCATCCACAAACGCACCCTGAATGGTAAAACTCTTTCCTCCCCAGGACACGGTCAACGGCAAATTCGGATCGCGTTCTGGTGCCTTGGTCAGCAAATTTCCGGTCTTGACCAACGCTTCACGGACCTGATCCGGAAAAACACCCCCCAGCCGTCCCAAAGTTTCGAGAAAGGCAGGCATGACAGCAAGATAATAATGTGGATCGATTTTGCAGACCACAGATTTCCCGGGCAGATTCAACAGCCACGGTTCATCGGCGAATCCCCGCCCCAAGGTCTGTTGCAGTCGCTCAACAATGACGGTGTACTCTTTCAACGGCATGGTCGCTCCCGGTGTTCACCCTCACATAAAAAAAACGCCCCGGCGTAATCGAGGCGTTCATGAAAACTAATCGAGTCGCTTCTGAAAACGTTGGAGATATCGTGCGTTCAACACTTCATCCATTGTGTTGATAATCGCTTCAACCGTCTGATCATTCCCAATTTGCTTGTGCAACTTGGCCAGCTTCTCGGGAATAATCCGCTCACAAAATTCGCTCCGCCCATAAGTATTGAAATTGACGTGTATCTCTTCATTCACGGCGTAACACGTCACGACCTTGGCACCATAAAAATTCTTGTATGCGGCTTCAAAATCACCGGCCTTTTCAGCGCATTGTCCCTTCAAAAAATAGGCATATGCCAAGTCCATCAATTGTTCAGGATCGGCAATTGTCGCATCCAGATATGGTTGCGCCCCCGCACAATCCCCCTGCTTCACCAGTGCATACCCGTCATCAAGTTCATTTTTCTGCGCCCCACATGCGGCAACCATGAACAGCATGGACACCATCGCCACTGCAAACATGACTTTTTTCATTTCACTTATCCTCACGGTCTTGGATTCGTCTCATCAATACACTATCTAGCGTATCGTGACTGTAAAGTCCAGATACCTATATGGAAATGACCAGTGGAACCACAACAGGATCGCGTCCCAATACCTTGCGGAAAAATCGGCGAAGAGCGGAACGAATACGTTCCTTGAGTTTGGTCGTGTCACCCGGCTGAATGTTTTCATGAACATCAAAAATGATGCATTTCGCATCTTCCAGAAGGTGCATATACTGCTGTTCGAACACAAAGCCCTTACTCATGATATCCGGTCCCATGGAAATTTCGCCAGTGGCTTCGTCCACCACCATGACCACGATAACCATGCCTTCACCAGCCAGCAGTTGCCGTTCCTTGAGCACACTCTGTCCCACGTCACCAACGCCCTTGCCATCGACCAAAATCTTTTCAGCCGAGAAACGGGGAGCAAGGACCAGAGATCCCTCTTCGTCAAATGTTATGGGTTGCCCATTTTCCACGACCAGGGATTTTTCAGCCTCCACCCCACATTCCACGGCCAAACGACGGTGTTTGACCAAATGCCGATATTCACCATGTACCGGGACAAAATATTCCGGCCGCACGGTTTCCAGCATGAGCGTCAACTCCCCGGCATGAGCATGGCCGGAGGCATGAATACCGTACATCTTTTCATAAAGGACTTCGGCCCCCAATCGATACAAATTGTTGATAACCCGATTGATCGCCTTGACATTGCCCGGAATGAAACGGGATGAAAGAATGACCAGGTCATCCGGCTTGACCGTCAGTTGTCGATGCTCACCCATGGCCATCCGAGACAATGCGGCCAACGGCTCTCCCTGTGAACCAGTTACCAAAAGCACCAATTCGGAATCGCCATACTCATCCAGGCAATCCAAATCGATCAGTATACCTTTCGGGAGTTTGAGGTGTCCCTGATCCAATGCCAGCTCAATATTCCGGTGCAAAGATTTGCCCGAGATGCCCACCTTTCGGCCTTCGGCATCCGCCAAATCAAAAACTTCCTGTATCCGCTGAATATGGCTGGAAAAAAGAGAAACAAGAATACGGCCTTTGGCCTTGGAAAAAATTTCACGCAACGACACCTTGATTTCACGCTCGGTCAAGGCAAAACCTTCGGTCTCCACATTGGTAGAATCCGACAACATGAGCAGCACGCCATCCTTGGAAAAATCCCGGAATGCGGCCAAATCCGTGGCGTGTCCACCGAGTGGATTTCGATCGATCTTGAAATCTCCGGTATGGACAATACGTCCGGCCGGGGTCTCGATTCCCAAACCAAAGCCTTCGATAATTGAATGACATACCGGAATGAAATTGAACCTAAAATCGCCCAAAAGCACCCGGTCATACGGTCTGACAGGACGCAGATCGGCCCAACGGTCCAAATCATGTTCCTTGAGTTTATTCTCAACCAGGCCGAGAGTAAATTCAGATCCATAGACAGGCACATCCACATTTTGCAACAACCAGGGTAAAGCCCCGATGTGGTCTTCGTGCCCATGGGTCAGGACAATGCCGTGTAACATGCGTTTGTTCTTGAGCACGTAATCAAAACAGGGAATGACCACGTCCACACCGAAATGGTAATCTTCAGGAAACATAAGACCACAATCCACCATAACCATGGAAGAATGCGTCTTGTACAACATGCAATTCATGCCGATTTCGCCAAGGCCCCCGAGGGGCAAGAGGCTCAGTGTCGGTTCTGTCGAGTCTCCCATCATTTATCCTTGTGCCAGCAGTTCCTTGTAGGCCGAACGCATCATTTCACGCAAATCGTCCTTGAATTTCTCTCGATCCTTGAGCGTATACGCCGATGGGTCGATAATGGGAAGCGCCTTGACTCGAACCACCGGACGGTTGTCAATGATCATCTGTCCCTTTCCCATAACCAGACCAGTGTTGGTCATGACAATAGGCACCACCGGCAAGCCGGACTTCAAGGCGATAATAATACCACCAATCTTGAATTCCATCAGATCTTCAAGCTCGGTATTCCGTGTCCCCTCCGGGAAAATAACCGGAGAGATGCCGTTCTTCGCGGTCTCCACGGCCTCATTCAAGGACTTCATGGCCGCACGACGGTTTTCCCGGTCAACGCAGATATGCCCGGCATGGGCCAACGCTTTCCCATAGATAGGAATCTGAAACAGGCTCTTCTTGGCGACAAATCGAATTCGATTGCCCTTGAGCATATCGAACAAAACGGGAATATCGAGATTTGACTGATGATTACAAATAAAAACATAATGACCTTGAGGATCTACATCACCCATATCCGCTTCAATCGTGATGCCGGATAATTTGACCGCGGCATGGCCCCAGGCCAGCCCCCAACGATCATACTCTTCAGGTGTGGAGTTGACAGGATCAACCGTCAACATCTTCCGGCTATAAAAAACCGTGACTATCCAAAGATTGAGAACAAAAAATATACGTCGAAGCATTCACTTTCCTTATTGTTTAACTCCCCAATGAGTAAACCAATTCGCCCCACGAAACAAGAGAAAGAAAAAGGGCGAAAGGTATCCCTTCCGCCCTGTAAGAATCATTTTTTATCAGACTAATCAGTCTGTTCCGCCTTTTTGTGTGCGGCAATGACCTTTTCCGTTTCCTGCGGAGGGCATTCCTCATAGGATGCGAATTCCATAAAGAACGTTCCCTGACCACCTGTCATGGAATTCAGATCCGGCGCATATTTCAACATCTCGGCCATAGGGACATGGGCCTTGACCTCGGTCAATCCTGCTTGCGAATCTGACCCCAGTACCTTGCCTCGTCTGGAGGACAGGTCACCAATCACATCGCCCATAAAGGAATCAGGCACTGCAACCGTGACGAGCATGACGGGTTCGAGCAAGACCATCTTGGCCTTTTCACAGGCTTTCTTGAAAGCCAGAGACCCTGCCACTTTAAAGGCCATTTCTGAGGAGTCAACGTTATGATAACTCCCGTCATACAATGCCACCTGGAAATCAATGATCGGATATCCGGCCAACACACCGCGAGCAGCCACTTCCTGAACGCCTTTGTCCACCGCGGGGATAAACTGACGCGGAATCGAACCACCAACGATCTTATCTTCAAACTCATAGCCTGCGCCTGAGGGACGGGGGGCGACGTTGATCCAGCAGTCACCGAACTGACCACGACCACCGGACTGTTTTTTATGACGCCCCTGCACTTCCTTGGCCCCGGTCTTGAAGGTCTCGCGATACGGAACCTTGGGTGTCTTCAGAACGATGTCGGCCTTGTACCGACGCCGGGCCTTTTCAACAGAGATTTCAATATGATTCTGGCCCATACCTGACAACAGGATGTCGCTGGATTCTTCATCACGGGCCAAGGTCAAAGTGATGTCTTCCACGAGCAACTTGGAAACCGCCGAATACACCTTGTCTTCATCACCTTTTTCAGCCGGAGCCAAGGCAAAGGTAATCAACTGGGGTGCAATCTCGGGCTTGACCAGCTTGAACTGATCTTTTTCGACCAGCGTATCGCCGGTATGCGTATTCTTGAGCTTGGCCAGCACCGCAATGGAACCGGGTCCCATGGCGTTTTTCACTTGGGTCTGTTCCTTGCCATTCATGACCAGCAGTTGGCCCACCCGCTCTTTTTCATCGTTGGAAGCATTGAGCAGATGCGAATCAGATTTGAGTTCACCGGACAAAACCCGAACCACGGTCAACTGACCGGCAAACGGATCGGCCTGTGTCTTGAAAACAAAACAGGCCAACGGCTCATCAGGAGAGCTGGCCCGTTCACCGTCTTCACCTTCCCACACAGGGTGAGCCAGCGGCCCGGGCAACAGATTCTGTACGGTATCAAGGATCATCTGGCCGCCCTGACAATTCAATGCGGATGCAATGACCACAGGGACAAGCTCACCGGAACTGACACCGGCTTGAAGACCTTTGGTGATGTCCTCGGGAGACAGTTCGCCATCTTCAAAATATTTTTCCATGAGATCTTCATCACTTTCAGCGATGTTCTCGATCATGGTTTCACGCAGCATTTCAACTTCATCAGCGATGTCACCAGGGATATCCCCTTCCGTCACAGCACCGTCTTCGCCAAACATCTGGGCCTTGCCGGACATCATGTCCACCACGCCCTTGAATTCTTCCTTGGAACCAATAGGATAATACAAAAGCACCGGGCGAGCACCCAAAGCCTCAGAAATACCATTGAATGCCATATCGAATTCAGCCCGGTCCCGATCCATCTTGTTAATGACAATCATGGACGGAAGGCCGTTTTCCTGGACTTTTGCCCATATTTTACGAGTCAGGGGCTTGACGCCATCCACGGCGTCGATAACCATGACCACGCCGTCGGCTGCGGTCAGGCTGTAGGACAAATCACCTGCAAAATTGGAGTCACCTGGAGTGTCGATCAGGAAATGGTCATTCTTTTTCCATTTGTAACTGGCAAATCCTGGCTGAATCGAACCGCGCCGCTTGATTTCCTCAGGCTCATAATCGAGAACGGTGTTTCCGTCTTCGACCTTCCCGAGGCGATTTACAACTCCGGCATTGAAAAGCAACATCTCGGCGACGGACGTTTTACCGCTACCGCCGTGACCGACGAGTGCATAAGTTCTTTGAGTTTTCAAATCAGGCATACTTCACTCCACGTACTTTTTTCAGGTTATCCCTATTGTCTCGGGAGCCTTCGACTCCCGCGAGAATCACAGCACTTGGTTTTTGACAGGTTTAGTCCTATAGGAAGACCAACGCGAAATTGTCAAGTTACTCACCATGAACACCAACCGCCTATCCATGAAAAATCATTGAGTTTTTTCAATGGATGCATATGATTTCAACACAAATTAAACGTAATTGCAACCAGTTGCATCATTTAAGACAGAAACTTTCAGGAGCAGGATTTGCATTTATCCAATGAGATATTCACGGTTTCAGCCGACACCTTAGACGCTTCGGGGGCGCATCTGTTCTGGACAGCCAAACCCGAGACATCACTCCTCAATTCCATTGAAGAATTCGGCCAGGCCACACCGATTCTTGTCTGCCAATCCCCTGAGGGTCTGGTACTCATCGCGGGACACGCTCGCCTGACAGCCCTGAGTACACACGGTCTACCAGTACTTGCCCGAATGGTCGAAGATGTCACCGAGATGGACAAAGGATTGCTGTACCTGACAGACAACCTGCATCGTTCACTCGATGACGGAATGCGGCTCAAGGCCCTGGAGTATTTTGCTCCGCTCATGGATGACAAGACCCTCAAAAACGATATTCTCCCCAGATTGGGCATCAAGCCGAAATCCAAGGATGCGCGTCTGTTGCTGGAATGGCTGACCATGGATGCGGACTGGCAGGCCCTCCTGAAAACAGGCCACATACCTTTGGCTCTGGCCACGGTCTTGTCACGCATGACCACCGAAGACAGGGAGGCGATCCATTCTCTATTTACCGGATTTTCATGGTCTCGCTCCAATGCAGTCAACATGGTAAATTGGCTTTTTGAAACCGCAAAAATGCGTGACAAAGCGGTTCAGGACGTCATGCTTGATGCGGGAGTGACCACCATCCTCTCGCAAGGACTTTCCCCCAAAGATGCCATCGCCCGCCTCACCACGGCGGCACGACTCGCCCGCTACCCGGAACTGACCAAACTTCAGGATCGGTTCACGGCCGCAGCCGGAGAAATCACCTCCGGCACCCGTTGGCGCATGAATCAACCCAACAATTTCGAAACAGGCGGTGCCGAACTCACCGTCCAGATCAAAGACGCCGAACAACTCGAACGAGCGGTTGTGGAAATGGCGGATATTGCCAAGGCCTCTGCCTGGGAAAAAGTGTGGAAGCTGGGAAGTGGCAATGACTAAACTCCTCCCCTCCCATCTGCGCAAAATCGGCCATGTCTTTGTGGATGAATCCATGCAGGATTCCCCCATCACCCAACGAGTTCAAGCCACATTGGCTGGCACCGATCAGGAAAACATTCCATGGACGGTAGTCCCACCCGACCAGGATCGCGTGGAATTTGACGAAGGCGACACCCAAGCGTTGTATCTTAAGGAATATAAAGGGAAATTTCTTCGATTCTGTCCCGGAACCAGAGCGTACCACTGCTGTGGTTACCGCATCATTCACATCGGCGAAAACTGCCCCATGGCCTGCTCCTATTGCATTCTGCAAGCGTATTTTCAGGACCGGGTGCTCAAGATATGGGCCAATCAGGACGCGCTCTTCACGGAATTGGGCAATGCCTTTGGTGCCGACCCAAACACCCGCTATCGAGTTGGAACTGGCGAATTCACGGACTCGCTGGCACTGGAACACCTGACCGGCTATTCCCATAATCTCATTGGATTCCTTGAAAAATATGACAACGTGGTGCTGGAACTGAAATCCAAGGTCGTGGACCTCACTTGGATGAATGCCACCTCTCGGACAGACCGGGTGCTTCCAGCCTGGTCGCTCAATGCACCGTTCATCAACGAACACGAGGAATTCGACGTTTCCAGCTTGAAAGAACGGCTCGAAGCGGCCCGAACCTGTGCCGAAGCAGGGTTCAAGGTCTGCCTGCATTTTGACCCGATCATCCACTACCCCGGCTGGCGAGAAGGCTATGCGGAAATCATCGACATGATCTTCGATTATGTTCGTCCTGAAAACATCGCCTACATGTCACTTGGATCGTTCCGCTGTATGCCGCAACTCAATCCGATTATCGCGGACCATTTTCCCGAGACCACCTATATATATAATGAATTCATCCCGGGACTTGATGGAAAGGCGCGCCTGCTCCGCCCACTGCGCGTGGAACAATTTACATTCATGGTTGACCGCCTGCGCAAGCACGGCATGGACAAACAACTGTATTTCTGCATGGAATCCACAGAAGTCTGGAAGCAGGTCTTTGGCTACGCTCCCAAGGATTTCGGTGGACTGGGCAATCGACTGATGGCCCGGGCATTTGGTGAATAGCGTGAACTTTCTCCCAAAGGAACACACACTTTCCTCTTGCCAACCATAATTTAATGGGCTAAATACCCCCGACTTCAAATTCACACATCCCGCCCATAACTCCGGGTGGTCCGTGATGGCACGGACTCCTTTAATGGACTGCGGGATGAACGAAAAACCCAGGAGATTATCATGGCTTATGTTACTATGAAGCAGATGCTGGAAACTGGCGTCCACTTCGGCCACCAGACTCGTCGTTGGAATCCCAAAATGCGTCCGTACATCTTTGGCGCACGCAATGGTATCCATATCATGGACTTGCAGCAGACTGTCAAAATGTTTGCCACCGCCCACGACTTCATCGTTGATACCGTCGCCAAAGGCGGCAAAGTGCTGTTCATCGGCACCAAACGTCAGGCTCAGGAATCCGTCAAGGCGGAAGCTGAACGCGCTGGCATGTTTTTCGTCACTCATCGTTGGATGGGCGGCACACTGACCAACTTCCAGACCATCAAACGGTCCATTGATCGCCTTAAGCACCTCGAGCAGATGTTCGAAGACGGTTCCATTTCCCGCTACACCAAAAAAGAAGCTGTGGGCATGAACCGCGAGGTCAAGAAATTGAACTTGGCTCTGGGTGGTATCAAAGAGCTGAAAGAAGCTCCCCGTGCCGCTTTCGTCATTGATCCCAAACGTGAACAAATCGCCATTCAGGAATGCCGCAAACTTGGTATCCCGGTTGTGGCCGTTGTCGACTCCAATTGCGATCCCGACATGGTTGACTACATCATCCCCGGTAACGACGACGCAATCCGTGCTATCAAGTTGTTTGCCACACACATGGCCGATGCCTGTCTCGAAGGCGCAGCCATGCAGAAAGACTATGCTGCAAAAGCTGAAGCCGAAGCCAAGGCTGCCAAGGCTGCAAAAGCTCCCGAGGCCCCCAAGGAAAACGGCGTCAAAGTCGAAAGAAAGGTAAGCCCGAAGAAAGAAGCCAAAAAAGAAGCACAGGTTGAAGCACCTGCCGAGGCACCTGCTGAAGCCCCTGCCGAGGAGACAAAATAATGGCTATCACTGCTGCACAAGTTAAAGGACTGCGCGACAAGACCGGCGCAGGCATGATGGATTGCAAAAAAGCCCTGGTCGAATCCGGTGGCGATGAAGAAAAAGCAGTCATGTACCTTCGCGAGAAGGGTCTGTCCAAAGCCGCCAAAAAGGCTGGACGCGCCACTTCCGAGGGACTGATTACTCCCTATATCTCCGAAGACGGCAAAACCGCTGTCATCTCCGAACTGCTGTGCGAGACCGACTTCGTTGCCAAAGGTGACGACTTCACGGGCTTTGCAAAAGCACTGTCCGAAAAAATTGCCAATCTGGATGTCACCACCGGCTCCGCAGACGATCTGCCTGCCGACGTGGCCGATGTCACCGACCTCATCGCCAAACTCGGCGAAAACATGGGTGTCGGCCGTTTTGCCAAAATCACCACTGACGGCGTGTTGGGTGTCTACCTGCACTCCAACAACAAACTCGCTGCTGTTGTCGAATTGACCGGCACCGAGGATGTGGACTTGGCCAAAGACATCGCCATGCACGTGGCTGCCATGAACCCCGCCTGCAAGACCTCTGATGAGCTGCCCCAGGATGTCCTGGAAAAAGAAAAGGCACTCTACCTCAAGCAGGCCATGGACGAAGGCAAGCCCGAAAATATTGCCGAAAAGATCGTCACTGGTCGTCTGAACAAGTTCTTCAAGGAAGTCTGTCTCGTTGAGCAGCCTTTCATTAAAGAAGATAAAAAGACCATCAAACAGATCCTTGGTGGCGCCACCGTCGCCAGCTTCCAGCGACTCGCCCTTGGAGAAAAGGCCGAGTAGTTGGTGCTCGAAAAAATCAAAACGGGCCTCACGGCCCGTTTTTTTTGTCTGAAAAACATGCTATCGCCTTTGGGCGAGATGAATTTTATCAACTTTCCATACACGACGAGGTAACAATGGAAACAGCGCGGTACTCGCGAATTCTTCTGAAACTCAGTGGCGAAGCGCTCGCCGGGAATCAGCAATTCGGCATTCAGCCGGAGGCTATCGGTCAATTTGCCAAGGAAATTGCAGAGGTTGCATCCTCCGGAATCCAGATTGCTCTGGTCATCGGCGGAGGAAATATCTTCCGTGGCATGGCTGCCAGCGCCAAAGGTATGGACCGCGCCCAGGGTGATTACATGGGAATGCTTGCCACGATCATGAACGCGCTTGCCGTGCAGGATGCGTTGGAAAAAAACGGATGTGACACTCGTGTCATGACCGCCCTTTCCATGGCTGACGTGGCTGAACCGTACATTCGCAGACGCGCGCTCCGGCATATGGACAAAGGCCGTGTCGTCATCTGCGCTGCCGGAACAGGCAACCCGTATTTCACCACCGATTCCGCAGCGGCCCTGCGCGCACTCGAATTAAAGTGTGACGCAATTTTCAAGGCAACCAAAGTGGACGGCGTGTATGACAAGGACCCCGCCAAATTTGACGACGCGGTCAGATATGAAACAGTCTCGTACATGGAAACCCTGGAAAAACGGCTCGGCGTCATGGACTCCACCGCCATTTCCATGGCACGCGACAACGATCTGCCAATTATTGTCTTCAACTTGCATAAGGAAGGCAACATCCGCAGAGCCGCTCACGGCGAAAACATAGGAACGACTGTCCAAGGAGACTAAAATGCAATCCGTACTCGATGATGGGAAAAAGAGAATGGCAGGGGCCATTGCAGCTCTTGAAAAAGAATTCGGCAAGCTGCGCACCGGACGCGCCACAACCGCTCTGGTAGACGGAATCGTCGTGGATTATTACGGCACTCCGACGCCCATCAACCAGCTTTCATCCGTCTCTGTTCCCGACTCCAAGACCCTCACCATCCAACCCTGGGACAAAGGGGCTTTCGGTGCGGTCGAAAAAGCGATTCAGACATCCGATCTCGGTCTCAACCCGGTCAATGACGGAAAAATCATCCGTATCAGCATTCCGCCCCTGACCGAAGAACGCCGTAAAGATTTGGTTAAAGTCGCCAAAAAGTACACCGAAGACGCCAAGATTGCCCTCCGCAATGTACGTCGAGACATGAACGACATGCTCAAAAAGATGGAAAAAGACAAGGATATCAGTGAAGACGACAAGAAACGTGGTGAATCTGATGTCCAGAAAATGACCGACGATTTCGTCAAGAAATCCGAAGAAGTGCTTGGCCTGAAAGAAAAGGAAATCCTTGAAATTTAACAGGACCACCACTTGAACATCACACATATTCCCGCCCATATAGCCATCATCATGGATGGCAACGGCAGGTGGGCCAAACAGCGCGGACTGAAGAGAACCGACGGACACAAAGCCGGTGCCGAAGCAGTTCGCGCTGTGGTCACACACTGTCGAAAAAAAGGTATCAAGCACCTCACGCTCTACACCTTTTCCAAAGAGAATTGGTCTCGTCCAAAAGATGAAATCAAAAAACTCTTTGAGCTGCTGACCTCATTTTTATCCAAAGAAGAAAAAAGTCTCAAAAAAGAAGGAATCAGACTCAAGATTCTGGGAGAACTTGCGGACCTGCCATTGACGGTTCGCCAGCTCTTGAAACACGTCATGTGGCAGACAAGAAACTGCACGGGCATGACACTCAATCTGGCGCTCAACTATTCGGGAAGAGAAGAAATTCTTCGCGCCACTCGGGCATTGCTGGAAAAAGGAATCGCTCCTGAGGCCGTGACCGAGACCTCGTTTGCCGAAGAGCTTTGGACGACCGGCCAGCCGGACCCCGATCTCATAATCCGCACGAGTGGAGAACTGCGAATTTCAAATTACCTGCTCTTCCAGTGCGCCTATTCGGAATTCTACTTCACGGACACCTATTGGCCCGATTTTACACCGGAAGAACTGGATAAAGCCATCGAAGACCTCAACTCCAGGCAACGACGGTTCGGCAAAACATCCGACCAAATCACCAATCACAACGAAACTGAGACGATTCGATAATTGTTTTGCACGGCGAGTTGCCCCCGCTTTCCAAATAGCGTACATAAACAGAATTCGCATATATTTATCAATCACATGTAACCGTCGAAATCATATATGGATATCTCCCCACACAAACAACGAATTACGACGAGTATCGGACTGGCGGTCCTTCCGGCCATGGCACTTATCTTTCAAGGTTGGGTCCTGTTCGCAGTACTCGCCCTCTTTTGTGTCCTGACGCTTTGGGAATTCTATTCCATGTTCCGCCCCATCCAATCCATGACGGCCTTCAAATCCCTTGGTGCGGCCTTTACCTTCCTGCTTCTGGGCGCGTTCACCACAGACAATATTCACTACCCGGCAGCCGTATTGCTCATCGCATTCTGGGCTTCCGGATTCATTTTCCTCATCAGATATAGCAAGGATATCACCGCTTCGTACCGACATGCGGCCATTTTCCTCGCCGGTCTGGTCTACATTCCACTCAATTTCCATTTCTTCCTGACCATGCACACGCTCGAAATCATCCTCGTAATCGGTGCAGCGGCCATCTCCGACACCACGGCCTTTTATGCAGGCACGCTCTGGGGCAAGAAAAAAATATGGCCACGGGTCAGCCCAAAAAAATCCTGGGTCGGTTCACTCAGCGGTCTTGCCGTTTGTACCATTGCCGTGACAGCCTATGGCATCACCTGTGGCTCGGCCGCATGGTGGCAATGGATACTGCTTGGCATGGCACTCAACATTGCCGCCCAATTCGGTGATTTCTTCGAATCCGCCTTGAAACGGACACTGGACATCAAGGACTCGGGGGTCATCTTGCCTGGACATGGCGGTCTTCTGGACCGAGTGGACAGCCTTTTGTTGGCAATCCCGACCTATGGATTGATTTCCATGGTCCATCCTTTCTTCAAATAATGACAGAACCGGGACTCTCGTGAAATCCTATATTTCCCTTTGGCCTGAAAAAGCCCAGCTCCCGGACTTTCCTCGTGCCATCAGCATCCTTGGAGCGACAGGGTCCATTGGAACGTCTGCCCTCAAAGTCATACGGAAGCACCCGGAACTATTTACCGTCACGGCTCTTGCTGGCGGGCACAACGGCACCAAGTTGGCAGAACTTTGTACAGAATTTCGTCCCCAATTCGCTGCGGTGCTGACCAATCAGGCACGCACGGATCTCATGGCAAATCTGCCCACGGACTACACCCCTGAAATTCTGGTCGGTCCCGAGGCCTATGTGGAACTGGCCCGACTTGACACGGTCGATCTGGTCCTGTCGAGCATTGTCGGTGCTGCCGGTTTCGAACCAACTCTCGCCGCGGCCAAAGCCGGAAAGATGATCGGTCTGGCCAACAAGGAATCCCTTGTTCTGGGCGGCCACATCATTCGTGAAACCTGTCAAAAATCCGGGGCAATCATCCTGCCGGTCGATTCGGAACACAACGCCCTTTTCCAAGGGTTGATGGGGCATATCGAACACTCGGAAAAAGCACTGTCTCGGCTTATCCTGACCGCATCGGGCGGTCCATTCCGCGGCAAGGATACTGAATTTCTCTCAACCGTGACCCGCAAACAAGCCCTGGCCCATCCGAACTGGTCCATGGGTGCCAAAATTTCCATCGATTCGGCAACGCTGATGAACAAAGGACTGGAACTGATCGAGGCCTGCCACCTGTATGGAATGCCTCCGTCCAAGGTGGACGTTGTGGTCCACGCCCAATCCATTGTCCATTCGCTGGTGGAATATACCGATGGCTCACAGCTCGCTCACCTTGGAACGCCGGACATGCAGATTCCCATCGCCCACTGTCTGTGCTTTCCCGATCGGGTCACCGTGGATGTTCCCCAACTGAATCTTGCACACGTCGGCACTCTGACCTTTGAAGAACCGGATGCAACAGCCTTTCCGTGTCTGCAACTGGCTCGTGATGCGTATGCCGCCAGCCCCAGTCATCCCATCGTCCTCAATGCCGCCAATGAAGTGGCCGTGGCCGCATTCCTTGACGAAACCATCCGTTTCCTCGATATCCCGGCCATAATCGAATCCGCTCTGGAGCGTCACTCCACGGTTGATGTCACCACTTCAGACGCTGTTCTGTCCCTGGATCAACAGGTACGCAGAGAAGCATTGAGTACGCTCTAGCCAAATTTTCAAAAATGCTTATATAGATCCGAGCCGTTATCAAAACAGACGGCCTATGAGGAAAAAATGATAACAAGCATCATCGCCATCGTTCTGGTTCTCGGCGGACTGATATTTTTTCATGAACTGGGTCACTTTGCCGTTGCCCGTGTATTCGGCATGGGGGTCAAGGCCTTCTCATTGGGTTTTGGGCCCAAACTCGCCGGCTTCACGTCCGGCAAAACCGAATACAAACTCGCTGCCATCCCGCTGGGAGGCTATGTCGCTCTGGCTGGTGAACAAGGCGAAGAAGAAACCGATTTTGCCGATGAAGAACTCTTTGCCAACCGCCCTGCCTGGCAACGCCTGTGCGTGGTTGCCGCAGGCCCTTTCTTCAACTTCCTGCTCGCCTTTCTCATCTATTGGTTCCTTGCACTGGCCCAAGGGCAGGCGATCATCCTGCCACTCGTTGGCGGCGTGTTGCCAGACAGCCCGGCTGCTTCGGCAGGCTTCCAGAAAGACGACCTGATCACCTCCATTGACGGAAACCCCATCGCTTCATGGTCGGAAATGGTCCAATCCATTCAAACGGCTGAAGGCCAACTTTTGACCGTGGTCGTCAATCGCGGAGAAGCACACATCACCCTGCACGTCACTCCAGAGGTGCAGACGCATAAGAATATTTTCGGGGAACCAGTCACCGTTCCCATGGTCGGCATCAACATGAGCGGCCAATTCAGATACGAAGAAACAGAAGGCTCCGGCCTGACCATTGCCCTCATGCACACCTGGCATCAATCACAGCAGGTGGTCAAAGGTTTCATTTCCATCATTGAACGACTCATCCCAGTCGAAATGGTCGGCGGTCCTATCATGCTGGCTCAAATGGTCAGCCACAGCGCCCAGAACGGCGTCTATGAGCTACTCGCCATGATGGCGCTCATTTCCGTCAACCTCGCCATCATCAACCTGTTACCTATTCCGGTGCTGGATGGCGGACACATCCTGTTCTTCACGCTGGAAATCATTTTCCGCCGGCCGCTCAATGAAAAATGGAAAGGCTTGTCCATGCGTTTTGGCCTGCTTATTCTATTGCTGCTCATGGGTCTCGCCATCTTCAATGATGTTCGCAGACTGCTTTCATAAATCGGAGAGATATCATGGCCGCACCAAAACGAATTCAACCACATGACCTCCTGCTTGCCATCGGCGGCAGTGAGGAACGCCTGCAAATGGTTCTGGGACAACCCGGTCCTGACGGATGCACTCTTTTGGTGTCTCGACAGTGGACTGTCCCCGGACAATCCATCAAATTCCTGATCCCGGGCCTGCAACAAACCCTGGCCAGCTTCGATATCGGAATGGAAACCATCAGCCGTATCGCCTGTGTCCGGGGTCCTGGCAGCTTTACCGGGCTTCGGCTCATCCTGGCAGCGGCAGAAGGCTTGGCAGCCGGATACGGACTGCCTCTCGCTGGTCTGGACTACCTTCCCTTGCTCGCTTCCGGCCCAGCCCCACTCCTTACTGGCCCCATCCATGTGCTGACCTATGCCCGCCGCGGTCTGGTCTATACCCAATCGTTTGAAGCCCCCGGATTAACTGAGCTGGCACCGCTGGAATCCTGCTCACTGCCGGAAGCCGCGAAACGCATCCAGGAGTTGGGTGATACAGCGTTCATCATGGGAAGCGGCGTCAAGAAAAATCCCGAATTTTTCGCAGACCTCATCGCTTCCTGTCCGGGATATACCCTGCTCGACCGGCACTGGGACAACCCGACGCCGGAAACACTCCTCACCTGTGCCGACACGGCCTTTTTCAGTCAGGAATCCATTGATCCCGTCTATGTCCGCCCGACTGATGCGGAAGACAATCTGGAAGCCATTGCGCGCAAACGCGGGCTTGATCCTGTTGAAACCAAAAAGAAACTCGAAGCCCTCCGCAAAAAATAAATTCTGCCTGCCAAAACACAGATACTTCCCCATAAAAAAAGCCGACATGACGTCGGCTTTGAAATTTCTCCCGGAACCGACACTTTCAAAATTGAAGAGAACCGGCTCCGGGAGACTCTGTGGGGGGCTGTATTATGGAGTCAACCGCTGGGTCGTATTTTCGATCTGCCGGCCCAACGGGGTCTGCATCGAAATCTCACGTTCCAGTTTGGTGATTCCCTTAAGCACTGTGGAATGCCGGCGATTCAACCGTTCACCGATTGCCTTCAGCGACAAATCCGTGTGCTTCCGAGCCAGGAGGAACGCGGTATTTCGCGCCAAAACCACCTGACGTTTACGACTTTTCGATTTCAATTCTTCTTCGGAAAGACTGTAACTTTTACAGATAAATTCGATAATATGCGGGAAATCCGGTGTTGAATTCTGGATGGCATAATTCTCCAACACTTCCCACGCCAGATTCATTGTCACCGCCCTATTGAGCAACCGTGCCTTGAGCACAAGGTTGTTCAAACAGCTCTCCAACTGACGAATATCCGTGGTAATACGCTCCGCCAACAATTCGGACACGGCAACAGGGACATCAACTTGCAGCTTACGGGCTTTTTCCCGCACAATCCGCAATCGAGTCTCCATATCCGGTCGATTGATATGCGCCATGAAACCAGAACAGAAGCGGGACACCAACCGGTCGTCAACCCCTTTGAATTCCTTGGGCATAAATGAACTGGTCAACACAACCTTACACCCCCGCTCTCGCAGGGCGGTCATGGTACCCAACAGTTCCTCCTGCATCTTTTCCTTTCCCTGAAAGAAATGCACGTCTTCCAGCAAAAGGACATCCAGCCCTTCTCGAAACTGCGCCTTGAACTGATCGATCTGGCGGGATTTGAAAGCCAACACCATACGGGTGGCGAATTCCTCGGAAGAAAGACATGCGACACGCAGATTCTTGCGATGCGCGGATTTGCACAAATGCTGTCCAACGGACTGGAGCAGATGTGTCTTGCCCAGGCCGGGACCAGAACTCAAAAAGAGATGATCGGAATTGAATGCCGTCTGCCCAATCGTTTTACTGGCAGCACAGGCGAGTTCATTGGAGGGGCCAACGACGAAATCATCAAAAGAGAATCGCCAGTTCGGTGCCTTCAAAGGACGCGGTCCCTGCTCAAGCGGCAGACCAAGATGCTGGGGCACCTGGGTACTCTTCACCTGCTTGCGTCGAGTGGAACGGGGTTTCCGGGTTACATTTTTTTTCGCGCCAACTTTGATGGTGATGCGCGGGTCTTCGCCCATCACTTCAGCCGCAGACTCCCTGATGACCCGAAGCAAACGGTCGCGCACCCAATTGGCGACGAATTCATTGGGCGCAGTCAGAGTGAGCCGTGCTCCATCCACTCGACCCTGTAGGGGTTTAATCCATACAGTGTAGAGACTCGGAGTCAGGCTCTTTTCAAGAGAGAGCAAAATTTGCTTCCAGGCAGTATCGATCATGTAGTTGGAAATAGTTTATCACCGTTCGAGAGACAATTCTCGTAATTCTATGTGAGGCCGAACATCAGCTCAGGTTATTGACAAGCTCTCGCGGGGCTATCTTGCTGTAAAACAAGGTAAAATTTAGAAACCCGCACCCCGCCCCTGTTTGGGCCGATCCCCCCGATGAAACAACCGTGTTGCAAGGGTTTTCAGGCTCTAAAACAAGTCTAGAGAGGACTACTTTAAACAACTGTTAAAAAAGTTTTAAACAGTTTAAAACTAATATTTCATAAAATTACTTAAAATTTCACCAATTTTCTTTTCCATTGATTTTTTTTTGTGACAGCCTTTTCGATATAAACCCCTATTGAAACCGACGTGAATTCAGCTAACATCTTGATTTTATATATCGAATACTGACAACAACAATTCTCACTCTTATTTACGATCCTCTGTGGCGGTACGGCATCGACGGAAAAGCCTTGCCCGTCAAAGCCTGACACAAACAGGCCTTTTTTGAACAACGTTAAGAGACTGAAAAAACAAACAAAACAAAAACAGACACAAAAATGTCCTAAAAGCACACGGTGTCATACACATGGGAATATATCCCAAGCTTTGGAAAACTTATATTGGTTACTTGTCGCGGGTCGGATACTTCCCACAAGCGAATTTCGGCGATTCCGGGCAATAACCCAACTGTTCACACCGAGCACCACCGTTCATGAAGATTGCTGGTAATTTTTCCTTGCAGATGGCAAGCATCTGATCCGCCATGGCCCGGACTTCCCATTGTGCACGGTTGCAACACCGTAAATGGAAGAAATGATGCAAACTCCGACAGTTCATGGTCAGGACTATCTTTGTCTCAGCCGCTTGGGGCAATACAAATCGTGCGTCTTCGTTGGCCTTGGCCTTCCGGCCATTGGCGACAAGGATTTCACGCAGGTCGGAATATGCAGACTGCACCTCACTCATGAACGCTTCGAATCGTTCCTTGGCTTCGGGAATCTTGGCAATGGCCGGAGGAAGGATGTATTCCATGTCATTTTCGGCAACATATCGCTGGCTCTGCTGTGAGTACGAAGCGATGCGATGCCGCACGATCTGATGGGAACACGCCCGGGAAATACCCTCGATGGCAAAAGTCATCGAAACATGCTCGACAGGACTGTCGTGTCCGGACTCCATGGTCTTGGCCACAAAGTCGGCCTGGACTTCGGGATCAATATCGCCAGAAAGCAACTTTGGCCACATATCTGCCACAAATCCAGCATGATAGCACTGGCGAAAAGCAGCATAAATAAGTGACAAAGCGTCAGGAGTCATGGTCATAAGTTCGACCCTGAGTTTCTTTTCCGGCATGTAAATCTCCCTCTGAATAGTCTGTGTCGCAAGCGAGGTTCTGTGTCTACCGCAAACCGCAACGCATGTCATCCACCCACATGGTCTGAAATGGAATTAATACCTGATTTTTTTTACGGCATCGTCAACCAGCGTCTCGACAGGTTGGCTTCCCTGAAGAATGAAATGCAGCACGCTATAAAATATCGGTTCCATGACGGTCAAACGGGCTGAGAACAATCGCCAAAGCGCTTCTGTATCGTCATTTCCATCTCGGGTCGCCACCCGCTCGGACAGCACCCGAGAGTCTGCCATAAGATAAAAGACCTTGCCGGCATCATGCACAGACGACTGGACCTCGGCCTCTTCGACCAAGACATCATCGAGTACAACAACACTTGCCGGACCGGTCAAGACGGCAACCGCTTCGGCTCCATTTTTCGGCATAACCACATCCAGCCCGGTCCGCTCGGCAAGCAATCGGGCAAGCTCGCGTTTTCCCGATCCGGCTAGGCCAACCAAAACGACCCGACCGGTCTCACGCCAGGCATCCGCATAGTCGCCCCTCTTTTCTCCTGGAGCAAATCCCTTGCTTGCAGAAGGGTCCTCTACATTATACTGTTCATTGATAAAATTTTTTGTCATGGATTGTCCTTGAGTCTCTGATAAACGTGAGTACTCCTTGAGTCATATCAAGGAGCAGCCCAAAAAAGCAAACCGAAAAGTCATGCCAAAAGAACTGATACATTTCAAAACAGCCCTACGAACGGCAACCGGCGTTGCTGATCCCCAACTTTCTGCAGTTCTCTCCACACACACTCATGGCCTGCTGCTGGGGTCCATCATCCACGACGCTTTTTTCTACGGTATCCACCGTCAGGGACACACCTTCCAACATCTGGCCCACGCCTTTCACGGCATTGACGGTCAGGACACATTCACCCTGCTCAAACTCCAGGCCGAGCACGTCCGTTCAACCCCACACACCGAGTTGGCAACAGCCTTGTTTATTGGCATGGCATCCCATATTTTCGCAGACGCTACCATGCACCCGATGGTCTGGTACTTGTCCGGAGACTATTTTGCACCGACTCCAAAAGCTCGTTCACTGGCACGCCAACGTCATCGCGCACTCGAATCGCTAATGGACATGCTCATCTGTCCAGAAATGGTCGGTCGCCCCCTGTTTTCCATCGCCCATCTTCTCAAACGCACCGGAGAAGCTCTCTATCAGGCCGTGCCTATCCACCAATTGGCAATGATGTCCAAATGTTCAGCCAACGAGCTTCAAGCCGGATTAAAACAGGCCCTCACTATTTTCGCGACACTCCAGAAATTCAATTCCCGGCAATGGCTTGCCCGCCCCCTCTATGCGACAACCCCTTTTCTTCCCAGACAGGCCCGTGAAATCATTGCCCTGTTCCATGCCCCACAGCTCCTGCGACAAGCGGACACGCTTCGCAATGCGATCACGTATCAACACCCAGTTTCCGGTCTGATGTACACCGAGTCCATCGAAACCATGATCGATAAGGCTGTTACAAGGACACTGGCCGTTTGTGACACTGACACACCATCATCCTCATCGGACTGGTCACCCCTGTTTACAGAGAAAGGGCCTTCACTGGAGACAGGTGAAAACGCTTCGAGCACCCAGGACATGCGTCATTTTGCCACGCCACCATTTCCGCAATTACCCTGATTTTCTGTCTGAACCTGTTGCCCTATAGCCATAAATACCCTACTGTTTTCAAATGGATTTCACCTCAAAAAAGGAGAAAATATGAAAAAATACATGCTCATTGGCATCGGTACGCTTCTCGCGGCCATTATTGCCGTCGTCATTCTGGTTGTTCTCAACCTTGGTGACATCATCAAAGTGGCCGTCGAAAAATATGGCCCTCCCATCACGAAAACCGAAGTCAAACTCGGCTCGGCCGACATCTCCATTCTTTCAGGTTCAGGGGCCTTATCCGACTTCCTGCTCGGCAACCCCCAAGGATTTTCCATGCCCAGCGCCATTGAATGCGACACGATTCGGGTCTCAATCGTCAAGGATTCTCTGACAACCGATCGAATCATCATTGAAGAAATATTCGTTGACGGCCCCATTATCAGCTATGAAAAGAAGGGCAATACCGACAACTTCAAAACCATTGTCAACAACATAAAAAAGACCGTGGCCAGCGAAGAAAAGCAGGACCAGCACGCCGAAACAACACCATCGGAAACCGGCTCTGAAAAAACGATTCAGATCAACAATTTCATTGTCAAAAACGGACACATCAACCTTGGTGGCTCCATGTTGAATGCCTTTGGTGAACAATCAATGGGCATTGATCTTCCCGACATCCATCTCAAGGACATCGGCAAAGACAAAGAAACCACTCCTGCCGAAGCGTTCGCCCTTGTCCTGAGCGAAATGACTGGCGACATCACCGGTACGATTTCCCAGGTCGGCAAACAGCTTCAGAAGGAATTGGGCAAAGCGGTAGACGGCGTCACCAATGGTGCAGGCTCTGCCGGAGGCGTTCTCAAGGGGCTCTTCGGTTCTGACGAATAACACAACAGCACGCCTCGAAAGTCATTTTCTTTCGGGGCGTGCCTTTGAGACACATCAGCTTCTTGCCATTTTCCACCCCAAAGAAATATCACCATCTTATATAATGTATTGAAGCCTTGCCCGCAGCCCCTGCTTTGATCCATAGACTTGCCCACCGCATTGGACGTGGCACACCCCACCAGAATCCACCAGGTAAATGCCCACGTCGAGCCCAGTGTTTCCAATTTCCTGAGTAGCCCCACCTAAACTCATTCCTCCCTTCCAATGCCCCGCTCCGCCGGTCAGATCCAACGCCGGCAAGGACCATTTGCATGCGTGGAAAAACCTTTTCCAAACATTCTCAAAGTTTGATGCCGAAAAACGCGCATACGCCCTAAAGTTTTCCCGCACCCCGACGATAAAGAGGGCAACAAACGAAAGGTTTATCTGAAAAACAGATTTCAGATTGCAACCTAGGCAAGGAAGCCGCAACAATTTCAAGGAGGAAATTATGTCTCTCGTAATTAACCACAACATGATGGCAATGAATGCATCCCGTAACTTGGGTCAGTCGTATGGTTCTCTGGAAACGTCCACCCGTCGTCTGTCTTCAGGACTCCGTGTTGGCACGGCTTCTGATGACGCCGCCGGCTTGGCTGTTCGCGAATTGATGCGCTCTGATGTCCAGTCCCTGAACCAGGGTATCCGGAATGCCAACGATGCCGTCTCCCTCATCCAAACCGCTGATGGTGCTCTCGGCGTTATTGATGAAAAGCTGATCCGCATGAAGGAATTGGCCATGCAGGCATCAACGGGTACCTACAACTCCGACCAGCGTCTGATCATTGACTCAGAATATCAGGCCATGGCTTCGGAAATCACTCGTATCGCCGACTCCACCGACTTCAACGGCATTCACCTGCTCAATGGTGCCTTGGCTGGTGCGCATGACGGAAGCGGCATTGAAGCGACTGGTATGGTGAAGGTCCACTTCGGTACCGGTAACGACAGCAAGGAAGATTACTACTACGTTGACATTGCCGATTCAAGCGCAGACGCCCTTGGTGTCGGAAGCGAAGCTGGTAACTCCATTTCAACACAGGCCCTGGCACAGAATTCTCTGGAAACCCTGAATAAGGCAATTATCTCCAAAGATAAGATTCGCGCCAACCTCGGTTCCCTGCAAAACAGACTCGAAAACACGGTCACGGTTCTCGGAATCCAGGCTGAAAACGTTCAGGCTGCCGAATCCCGTATCTCTGACGTTGACGTCGCAACTGAGATGACGGAATTCGTCCGTAACCAGATCAAGACACAGGCAGCTGTTTCCATGCTGTCTCAGGCCAACTCCATGCCGAGAATGGCTTTGTCTCTCATCGGTTAATCGTAAAGCACACCGCTTTACAGCGAGCATCTGGGCCGAACTCTTTTCCGGAGTTCGGCCTTTTTTTCAAACTGAAAACGCCGTTGACTGTGGCACTAGGATTGCAAGTGCAGTGATGACCTAATGGAATGGGAAAAATATTCCGATCAAGGAACACACTATGGTAGAAAGCACATACTCATCAGGCGCAATCAATTTTGCCGGTCTTGGAAACGGGACAGACTTCAACAAACTCATCGACAGTCTCGTCGAAGTTGAAGAAAAGCGTGTCACCAGACTGGAAAACTGGAGGGCGTCATGGGAAATCAAAAATGGACAATTCCAGAATTTGAATACCCAGATGCTCACCTTGAAAACGACCCTGGAAGGATTCGATAGCGTCAACGAATTCATGTCCAAAGCCGTAACAAGCACCAACTCAAGTGTCCTTGTCGCCACGGCAAATGCCGACGCTCAGGCAGCCTCTCACACCGTTGAAGTTGGTCAATTGGCCACCAACGACGTCCTCATTACCACCTCAGGGGCCAGTGCCCTGAATTCGGTCATGACCTCCACCGACACCTCTTTCACCTACTCCTATGGAGGAGAAAGCTTCACTATCGATAATATTGCTGCCGGGACAACGCTCGAAAATTTTGTGAATATCATTAACAATCATCCAGATTCGCGAAACAACATCCGTGCGTCCACCATCTACGACGGATCGACCTATCACCTACAGCTTACCGGCATCGATCAGGGAGCAGACAATCAAATAGTCATCTCCAATGCGGGAACACTCGCGTTCGGCTCAGGAGACTTCATCCAGACACAGGACGCACAAAACGCACAAATCCGAATCAACGGATTTCCCGCCCCCGGTACGGGCTGGCTTGAACGGTCCACCAATACCATCGACGACGCCATTGAAGGACTGACACTCGACCTGAAAGATGCCGCTCCGGGAAGTACTATCGGCATCAGCGTCACCACAGACAAGCAGGCGATGCAGGACACGGTCACCGCATTTGTCGAAGCCGTCAACACGGTCCGCGCACAGATTCTCGCCATTACCAAGGTCGATGAGACAAAAGGGACAACCAGTACAGGCGGCGAGTCACTGGTTGACCCCACAGAAACCAAAGGTTCCATCCTGACTGGCAACTATGGTATTGACATTATTTCACAAAATCTCAAGAATATCACTGCCGACATGGGCATTGGATTTTCTGCCTGGGATAAAGACACCCTGACGGGTGACGCCTATTCCGCCCTGTCTCAATTGGGCATCATGACCGATGCGGAACAAGGCTCGCCGACATATGGTCTTTTAAAAATTGATTACGAAGACCTTTCCAAGGCATTGGATGAAAACCCGGACGCGGTCGCCTCGCTCATCTCGTCAGAATGCCGAGGAAAAAGCCTATCGCCGGACATTTCATTCAAATCACTACTGGACGGTTCGACCAAGCCCGGTTTTTATGACATTGAAGTCGTCAGCGACGGAAGCCAAATCACCAGTGCCACGATCAATGGCGAACCAGCCTCGATCAATGGCTGGGAAATTACCGGCATGAAAGGCGATGCGGTTGGTATGGCCATTCGGCTCGACAACACGGCGGCAGGCACTCATTCGGGCAAGATCGCCATCCAGCAAGGCAAAGCAGGCGAACTTATCGATGAATTGAAAGAACTGACCAAACCATACAACAAATTTACATTTGAGGGCGGTCCCCTCTCGGTCTTGCAAAACAATTACAACGACATCATGAGTTCAATTGATGACAAGATCGCCTATGAAAACGCTCGTATCAGCAAGATGGAATCAACCATGCGTCTGAAATTTGCCCGTCTGGATGCACTGTTAGGGCAATACAGTCTCAAACAGGGACAACTCGATTCGGCAATCGGACAGCTTGGCAAGTAGGAGGATATATACATGGCCAACCCAGCGAAGGCATACCTCGCAACACAGATCGAAACAACGACACAGGGAGAATTACTCCTCATGCTCTATGAGGCAGCGATCAAATTTCTGAAACGTGCCAAGGTGGAGATCGACAAAAAAGATTATGCCAAGAAAGGCATTTACATTTCCAAGGCCATGGCGATCATCCATGAATTATCCGAAAGCCTGAACAAGGAAAAAGGCGGCGACATCACGCCACGCCTCGCTTCGCTGTACCAATTTTGTACCTCGCAACTGCTCCAGGCAAATATTCGTCTGGACAACAAACGCATTGATGACGTCATCAATATTCTGGACGGACTCCGTTCAGCGTATGCTCAGATCATTCCGGGACACGAAGGGAAAAGTACCTCGCCACAAGGCACGGCTGACGCTTCGGTTCAATCTCAAAAGGAAGCGACCACGCCAACTGCATCGACCAGCACCACGCAACAGGCCGCCCCTCTCGCGAAAAAGCCCCTTACGTCACCACAGCCTCCCACGGCGCCACAACAACCACTCAAAATGCGCTCTGCCGCTGCTGCCGCCAAGTTTCGTGCGGCCAATGCCTACAGCAATTCTAATCGATAAAAAAGTCGCACTGACACACCCCGTTTTCTCGTCAGACACACATATCGCCTCGGAAGCCATCTGCTTCCGAGGCATTTTCAGGCCAACCCCCTTTTTTCTTTCCGAGACGCATCGGACATGTTTACAAGAGACCGACCGTATGTCACCTTTCGCCCATGGTTGATTCTCCTGTTCGCGTCCTGCACGTCACCAAATCGCTGACCCTTGGCGGCACGGAAAAAGTCATGCAACTTTTTGTCGCCAATCTGGACCCCACCCAATTCGAGGTGGCCGTCTTCAGTCCTCGCGATGGCGAACGGGGCCAACAAATTCGAGCACTCGGTATTCCGACCTATATCAACCCGGATCTGCTCACGGTCCTCGACCGATTCAGACCCCATATCGTCCATGTTCATCGAGCGGGCTGGCCGGAACCCGAACTGCTTATCCCCATGAAACGCGCACGAACGCCCATCGTGGTCGAAACCAACGTCTTTGGCCGGCACGACCCCAGTCCATCCGCCGCCATCATCGACCGCACCTTGTTTGTCTCTCGATTCTGTCTAGACCGATATGCCGCAACCACTGGCATCCCGACGAATACGTCTCGCTATTCCTTTCTTTACAACCCGGTCGATACGGATTTCTTCACGACAGTCGCACGCAAGGACAGGGATTTTTCCACCCCGACAGCCGGACGCATCTCTCGGGCCGATCCCGGAAAATGGTCACATCTGGCTCTGGAATTTCTTCCCATGGTGGTTCGCGATATCCCGGATTTCACCTACCATATCATCGGGGCCATCCCCGAAGCCCGAGCCTTTGTCGCCGACCACGGCCTCTCGAACCATGTCGTCTTTCATGATCCGGTCCAAACCGATGTGCAAATATCCAATTTTCTTGACACCGTCTCACTCCTGGCCCATGCCAACGACACAGGTGAATCCTTTGGATTGGTCATCGCCGAAGCCATGGCGTGTGGTCTTCCGGTCATCACCCACCCCTGCGAAGGATTGAAAGACAACGCACAACTGGAATTGGTGGAGCACATGAAGACTGGACTGGTGGCCCGAAATGCCGAAGAATACGCCAATGCCGTCATCTTTCTCTTGGCCCACCCGGAAACAGCCCGCCGCATGGGAGTGGCCGGACAGGAAAAAGCCACCCGACTCTACCGTGCGCAAACCGTGACTCGTCAACTCGAAACCATCTATCAGGATCTGCTTCTTCGCAAAGGACTGCTTTCATGAGTACACTGATATCCCACTATACCGACGCTGTGCTGGCCTTCACTTTCACAGAGGGGAAAGATCAAGCGCCCTGTGCTGCCACGACACAGGATATTCCGGCCTTCACAGAACGAATGCTGAAAATATTTCAAAAAAGCCACGCCAAAACCATGGTGCTTTTCGGGCTGGAAGACGGAGCGCACGCACTTGCCCTCCGTGACGCACTTCCCGAAACAGCACATCTCTTTGTCTGTGAAACCAATACACAAAAAGCGCGTGATTTCCTGCAATCCAACCCCGAATGGATATCCCCTGACGCACAGGCCCAACTGATCTGCGATACGTCGCCATGGGCACACTTATATCTTCTGGCTCTTGCCAATGTCACCCCGGCATCGGCCACCCTTGCCCTGAATCCCGCATTGGATGAAAAAAACAAACACCAGTACCAGTCCCTGCAACGACTTTTTTCACAAACCAAACCACATCAGGCCATCAACAGCTCCTATCTGAGCCATGTGGGCGTGGCTGCGCCTGATCTGTCAGTCGGTGCCATTCTCAGCCCGGATGAACCCAATCTGGATATCTATTTCAACCAATTCCCGGATTGGGTCAAAGAAGTGGTCGTGGTCTGGGATAGTGAAACCATCCCGGAAATCCCCATTTCCTGCGCGGTTCCGATCCGCCATTTCGCCCATCCACTGGATGATTTTGCCGCACAACGCAACCGAATGCTCGACCACTGCGAAGGCGACTGGGTGCTGTATCTGGATGGTGACGAACGGTTCAGTGAAGACGTCTGGGACCTCTTTCCGGCCTGTATGCTCGTCAAACGCCTGGAAGCCTGCTATTTTCCACGGATGACCCTGTATCCAAACGAACACCACACCAAGGTGGGCTACGGCCTATGGCCCGACCTCCAATTACGTTTGTTCAAAAACATGGACGGCATCCGTTTCGAACGCCCAATTCATGAACGACTGACCGGAATTCAGGGACGCACGGCCCTTGCTTTGGACGCGCCAATTCTGCATTCCAGCAACCTCCTCAAATCACCGGACATGCTGGCCGCCAAATTGAAACGTTTCGACGCAGCCGGCGGCAACACGGTCAAACACCTGTTAAATGAAGAATATCCGAGTATTGAACGAAGTCTTTTTGCCGAAGCATCACTCCTCATGGGAGCGTTACAAATGCTTTTACTCGAAAAAAATCCTGCATAATCCTGCACGGATTTGCAGACGACTTGATTGTTGCGTACAAAATGGCTAGGACCTCTCAACGTCACTATTCAAGTCATTCAAGGAACGACAATGCAGATACTATGCCCCAAATGCAATTTCGCCCGCGAAGTGGACGAAAGCAAGATACCTCCCCATTCGCAGGTTGCTACCTGTCCAAAATGTCATACAAAATTTAAATTCCGCGAGCTTCCTGATCAGGAATTCATTCTGGAAGACCCGGCCCCCTCTGTTCAGGAATCACACCATGCGGCCCCGGACCACTCCGAAACACTTCCAACAGGCACGGGCGAGCACCCAATTTCACCCCGGCCCACATCTGGGGAACCACCAACTGAAGACCTCTGGAATAGATTGGACTCCATGGCCCCGCCCGTGTCCCAACATCAGGGACAGACTCCCGATGGACAGCCCCCCAGAGTGTCCCATCAGGACCACGAAAAAAAAGACGTCGACCATCCGCGTAAAACCGAAACAGACACCTTTGGTTCGCTGCGAAATAGTGACAATACATCGTCTTCAGACCGATCACACACGCCCGAGGAACAGCAGCCGGTTGAAGGCTGGACCGGCGAATTCAATGCGGACTTCCCAGACCCCATGCAAACGGGTTCGGGAAATTCCACAGACACGGAAAATGTCATGGAAGTCCCACCGCCTTTCGAACAACTGGACCGGTATGGTTTCTTCGGCGGACTCTTCATGACCATCAAACTCGCCCTGTTTTCACCGCGCCTGTTTTTCTCGGTCATGCCGGTGGGCGGGGGACTCTCCAAACCCCTGACCTTTGCCATTCTGGTCGCCATGATCCAGGCGCTGGCACAATTCGCCTGGGGCGTTGCCGGCCTGACTCCCAGCATCGACATCACGTCAAATGGGTTGGAAGTCGTTGCATACAACGCGACCAATGGACTGTTCGAACTGCTGGTCACCCCAGCTTTTGCAGCCATGTCGATCTATTTCATCACCGGATTCTATCACCTCATCCTCAAGGTATTCAAAGCCGGGTCCAAAGGTTTCGAAGGCTCATTCAGAGCGGTTGCTTACGCCTATGCTCCAATGATTACCGGCATAATTCCCCTGTTGACCTTGCAAATTGTCAGCGTGTGGATGGTGGTCAATGCCATCTGGGGATTGGTCCTGACCGCCATCGGTCTCAAATACATTCACAAGATATCATACTTCATCATTATTCCTGTCATGCTCATGCCCCTGTTGATCGGTTTGATTCTCGCCCTGGTTGGAATGCAAGGGCAAATGCCCACGATGTAGGAGAAGGCATGATCGGTTGGTTTAAAAACAAGATTGAAAGCTTCAAGGCGCATCGCGAACTGGCCCGCCAGATAGACCCTCGTCATCTCAAGGAGATGGCTCTTGACATACGGGATCTGGCGGTGCTGGCCTCGCAACTCAATCCCAAAGAACGGGACATCCAAAAATTGATCCGCAATGTCATCATTGAGATGGACCGCCTTTCCAAATTGGCTGACCGGCCTGAATTCAAACGGCTCTCCACCGGGAAACGGCTGTTACTCCGCCAGGGACTCAAGGAATCACGCGATCAATTGTTAGAATCCATTGAGTCAGCCCCCACCCCGACTCAAACCGTCCAATAATCTCCGGCACATATATTGCTATAATAAAGCCAGTCTCATCCGTCCCCGCCGTTTTCTTGACGCACAATACTGGACGGTTGTAACCATAAGCCGGTGAATACCATGAAAAAAGTACTACTTTTCGCACTGTTACTCACAGTCTCCGCGTGTGCAAACGTGGACCTGTCCCTGACTGACCAAACGAAGATATACACTGACCCTTCCGTCAGGAAATCGCCATTACAGGTCTCGGTCCATCCCAAGGGCACACAGCATCGCCCTCTCACCGCCTATTTTTATCCGTTTATCATTCAGCAACAAACCAGCGACCATGCCAGCCTGGCTCATTCCTTTGCCCAGATATTCTATTCAGCCTGGGCCGAAGAGCGGCTGTTTCCCATCATGGAAATGCAACCGGGCACTCGGTATCAAGGGATGACCTCGGCGCTGGAAACCGCTCGGAGACGAGGAGCCGACCTGCTTGTCCTCGGCAAGGTTCCATATTTCTATGCCGGCCATACAGTGGATGATACCGCAATAACCATCCAGCTCGATATCTACGCGGCAGGCAGTGGCGTCCTGCTCTGGACCATGATGCAATCCGGTCGTCTTGAAGAGCGTCCGGCGGACGACTATTTCTATTTCAAACATGAATTCAGGATGAGCGAAGCCCCCTTCAATATGATTATCCGAGCGATTGCCAAAGATATGACAATCCCGCTCAAGGCATGGCTGCCGTCACCGGACACGCAGTATCCGTATGTGGAGACTCCGACACAGGTCAAACCAGCCCTTATGGAACAAGCTCACATGTCCAAGAATCAGGACGCTCTCGACCCGGGACATGGCGTTGCTCTGCCACCGGATGTCACGCCGGCCACCGTGGTCCGTCCCCATGTGCCGGGAGTCGATCTGAATATCCAGTTCGACTTTGACAAAATTTCCATCCAGCAAAAATCCTATCCGCTCCTGGACGCCTTGAGCGAGACGCTCACATCCCCGGAACTTCGTGGCAGACACCTCATTGTCGGTGGCCATTCTGATGCCAGCGGAAACGCTGCGTACAACCAGACCTTGTCAAAAAAACGAGCAGAGGCGGTCAAGACCTACCTCGTCACCAAGGGCAGAGTAAATCCGGCACTCATTGAAACCATTGGGTATGGTCAATCCAGACCGCTCAATCAGGGGAAAACCCCCGAAGAACAACGGCAGAACCGGCGTGTAGAAATCCGTCTGGCCGACCAGGCTGGACAATGACTTCTTGACTTTTGGGCAATAATTCTTAATTTTTCATTCGGAAACGCGTGAAGAGGGGCCTTTCCTGGCCCTTTTTTGCGCTCTTTCCACTGCGAAAATTATATGTACCTGAGACCTTCATTTCAGCTGAGAGGTTTAATTAAATGATTGGAATATCCAAGCTCTACTGCGGAGCAGTAGAACCTTCCGACGCCCTGCGTTATGGCCGTGAATCAGGGCAGTTGCCCTCCCATCTTCTCCAATTTTCCAAAGATAAGAAACCCGTTGTTGTCTGGAACATGACCCAACGGTGTAACCTTAAGTGTGTCCACTGCTATGCGCAGGCTGTTGATGTCAACGCACACAAGGACCCTATTTCGAATGAAAAAGCCAAGGAAATGATTGACGATCTGGCCCAATTTGGTGCCCCTGTCATGCTGTTTTCCGGTGGCGAACCGCTGGTCCGGGAAGACCTTGTCGACCTGGCAAAATACACCACTTCGAAAGGAATGCGTGCGGTCATTTCCACCAACGGCACCTTGATTACCAAGTCCAAAGCCCGTGAACTCAAGGAAGTCGGCCTGTCGTATGTGGGCATCTCCCTTGACGGCAACGAAGCAGTCCACGACAAATTCCGTGGCGTCTCCGGTGCGTACAAGCTGGCCCTCAGAGGCGTGGAAAACTGTCAGGCTGAAGGTCTCAAGGTCGGTCTGCGTTTCACCATCAACAAACGCAATGCCGCCGAGATTCCCCACCTCTTCAATCTGATTGAAGATCTGGAAATCCCCCGCATCTGTTTTTACCACCTGGTCTACTCCGGCCGTGGTTCTGAACTGATCAAGGAAGATTTGAATCATCAGGAAACACGTGATGTCGTCGATTTGATAATGGATCGCACCCGGGCCTTGTTCGACAAAGGCAAGCCCAAGGAAGTGCTGACCGTGGACAACCACGCCGACGGCCCATATGTCTATTTCCGTATGCTCAGAGAAGACCCGGAACGCGCCAAGGAAGTCCTTGAATTGCTCAAAATGAACGAAGGCAACTCCTCGGGACGAGGCATCGGCTGTATCTCCTGGGACGGCAAGGTTCACGCTGACCAGTTCATGCGTCACCACACCTTCGGCAACATCCTGGAACGTCCTTTCTCCGAGATCTGGACCGATCCCAAGATCGAACTGCTCCAAAAGCTCAAGGACAAACGCCCCCATGTTGGTGGACGATGCGCCAAGTGTCGCTTCCTCAACATCTGTGGTGGCAACTTCCGCTCCCGCGCAGAGTCCTACTACGACGACTTCTGGGCACAGGACCCCGCTTGCTATCTCACAGACGACGAGATTACCGGCGAAAAATTGTAAGACGAAAAATGCCTTTCATGGCCGGGGAACCCTTTTCACAAGGGTTCCCCGGATCCATTTTCCATTTTTCAGTGCTCCGCCTTCGGCGTCGGGGTTATGCGCGAGCAAAATCTTGCACGTGTTGGCGGAACCGACGAAAACGAGTATAGAAATATTCTCACGAAATTTCTTGATCTGGAGTGCATATGATTCCCTCTGATTTCTATCGTGGCCGTCGCCTTCGCAGCAGTCTCACCATGCGTGAGATGGTTCGTGAAAACACGGTGACAGCCAATGATCTCATCATGCCATACTTTGTGGTCGAAACGGACGACGATTCCTTCAAAAAGGAAATCTCATCCATGCCCGGCCAATATCAATTATCCCTGAAACAATTGAAAAAACAGGTCGGAGACGCTGTGGACAACGGGCTGAGAGCCTGCATCCTGTTCGGTATCCCGGCTGAAAAAGACGAACTCGGTTCCGGGGCCTATGACGACAAGGGCATTGTCCAAAAGGCCATCCGTCTGCTCAAGGACAGCTTCCCTGATCTCATGGTCATCGCCGATACCTGCCTGTGCGAATACACTTCCCACGGTCATTGCGGCATGGTGAAAAACGAGTACGTCCAAAACGATCCCACGCTGAATCTTCTGGCAAAAGCCGCCGTTGCCCAGGCCAAGGCCGGTGCCGACATGGTCGCTCCATCTGATATGATGGACGGTCGTGTTGCCGCCATTCGGGCCGCGTTGGATGACGCAGGATTCACCAATACGCCGATCATGTCCTATGCGATCAAATACGCGTCCGCCTTTTACGGTCCGTTCCGCGAAGCAGCCGAATCCGCTCCGCAATTCGGAGACCGCAAAACCTATCAGATGGACCCGCCCAATTCCCGGGAAGGGTTGCGGGAAGCCGCTGCCGATTTTGAGGAAGGAGCGGACATTCTCATGGTCAAACCGGGCTTGCCGTACCTTGATCTGGTCCGTCAGGTCAGAGACGCGTTTGACACTCCGGTGGCCACCTATCAAGTCAGCGGTGAATATTCGATGATCAAGGCCGCAGCCCAGAATGGCTGGATTGATGAAATGGGCGTGGTCATGGAATCCCTGGTCGCCTTCAAGCGCGCCGGGGCAGATCTCATTCTTACATACTTCACGGAAGACGTCTTAAAGGCACTGAAATAACATGAGTGAACATCATCAAGGCCATCCCGGCGGCTGCCCTCCAGAAGGACATCCCGGCGGACATCCTCACGGCAAGAGTCATCCCGGTGCTGAAAATGCACCCAAACGTTTCCTCGACGATGGCGTCACCCCCATTTGCCGGCTTATTGCCTGGGAAGTGACCCGTTCCTGCAACCTCGCCTGCAAGCATTGCCGGGCAGAGGCACACCCGGAACCGTATGAGGGCGAACTGTCCACCGACGAAGCCAAAGCGCTTATCGATACATTCCCGGATGTGGGCAATCCGATCATCATCTTTACCGGCGGCGAGCCAATGATGCGGCACGACGTCTATGAACTCGTCGCCTACGCAAAGACCAAGGGATTACGGTGTGTCATGGCGCCAAACGGCACCCTCATCACCCCGGAAACCGCCCAACAGATGAAAGATGCCGGCGTTGAACGGTGCTCCATCTCCATCGACGCACCAGGAGCAGCCCAACACGACGAATTCCGCGGCGAAGTCGGTGCATTCAAGGCGTCCATGCGTGGCATCCAATATTTGAAGGATGTGGGCATCGAATTCCAGATCAACACCACCGTCACCAAAAACAATCTCCACTTGTTCAAGGACATCTTTGACCTGTGCGAAGAAATTGGTGCATCGGCATGGCACATCTTCCTGCTCGTGCCGACAGGCCGGGCCGTGGAGCTGGGCACAGAAATCATCACGGCCGAAGAGTACGAAGAAGTGCTCAACTGGTTCTACGATTTCCGCAAGACAACCGACATGCAGCTCAAGGCGACATGCGCCCCGCATTACCACCGCATTCTGCGCCAACGCGCCAAAGAAGATGGGATTCCGGTCAACTTCGAGAACTTCGGGCTGGACGCGGTTTCGCGTGGCTGTCTCGGTGGCGTGGGGTTCTGTTTCATTTCCCATCGTGGTCAAGTGCAGCCCTGCGGCTATCTTGATCTTGATTGTGGTCAGGTCCGTGAAACACCTTTCCCGGACATTTGGAAAAAATCCGAACAATTCCTCAATCTTCGCAATCCGGAAGTCTATGATGGGAAATGTGGCTATTGCGAATATGAACGAGTTTGTGGCGGATGCCGAGCACGCGCACAGACCATGAACGGTCACTATCTCAAAGAAGAGCCGCTCTGCTCCTATCAGCCAAAGAAAAAACCAAAAAAATAGTTGATTTCGATATCTGAAGGAAGGGACAACCAATCATGAAGGTTTCCCCTTCCTTCGGGTTCGTCTATGAGCCCCACTGCCACACACGTTTTTTTGAGACAACGCGTCCGTCATGGTCGTAAAAACTGACACAATTTGGAGCCCCTGCACGCGGATTATACATCCACAGGGGTGCCCGGAGATACCGTATGGACAATTACGACAAGAAAATACTCGACATCATCCAATCCCACTTTCCTCTGACTTCCCGCCCATATAAAGATGTTGGCGAACAGGTCGGTCTCACGGAATCCGAGGTGTTGAACCGCGTGCGCGACTTGAAAAAATCCGGCGTTATCCGGCGCATGGGAGCCAATTTCAGTTCGCACACGTTGGGATGGCAATCCACCCTCTGCGCGGCATCCTGCCCGGAAGACAAACTTGACGAGTTCGTAGCCGAGGTCAACAAGCACGATGGCGTGACACATAACTATTTGCGTGAAAACGAATTCAATGTCTGGTTTGCCTTGATCGCCCCGGACATGAGCACCGTGGAGGCCATCCTCGCATCCATCACCGTAGCCACTGGAATCAAGGTCTTGAATCTGCCAGCCGACAAACTGTTCAAGATCAAGGTCGATTTCAAGATGGACAAATAGCTGGAGTCCGACGTGCACAAGATCGTCAAAAGCCTGCTGCTCGGCTTGGCTGCCGGCATTCTGAACGCCATTCCCATGGCACTTCTCAATACCGAATGGGAACCGATCGTGGCCATCATTCTACATTGGCTCGGGCTTGCCGTTCTCCTTTCCTACGCCCGATTTCCTCTGAATCATTGGGCAGCCGGAATGCTCTTCGGCGGCCTGACGGCACTGCCTCTGGCCGTCCTCATGCACTCCGGCATACCGATCATTTTTCTGCAAGATATTGTTTTCGCTCTTATTCTCGGTGGATTTCTGGGATATTCAACTGATAAATTCATCAACACGCCGCACTAAAAGAATCTCCAACATCCGCTTCTTGATTGCAAATTCTCCGCTTTTCCTTTCCAAAAGGTCGATTTGCCACTCTTCCACCCTGCTTCACTCGAAAAACTTGCGATCCGCCACAGGAGCGGGTACACCTCCCATAACAAAATTGACCAAGCGGAGTTGACTGTATGATATTATCACCCTCGATGCTTTCCTCGGATTTCGCCAATATGGAATCCGAATTGACAGCCCTGAAAAAGGCCGGATTGAAATGGGTTCATCTCGATGTGATGGATGGCAATTTCGTGCCCAACATCACCTTTGGCCCGCCAATCATCAAGGCCATGCGTAAAAAATCGGATCTCTTTTTCGACTGCCATCTCATGATCAGCGACCCGGGACGGTATATTCAGGACTTTGCCGACGCCGGAGCCGATTTGATCTGTGTCCATGCCGAAGCCTGTGACCATCTCGAACGGGTCTGCGCACAGATCGCCGAGACCGGGGCCAAACCAGCGGTCGCCCTAAACCCGCACACCCCGCTCGAAACGATCAAATATCTCATCCCGCAACTGTCCATGGTACTCATCATGTCCGTGAACCCGGGATTCGGCGGACAGAAATTTATTCCATTCTGCCTGGACAAAGTTCGAGAACTGCGCGGCATGATTGATGAAGCCCGAGCTGAAACCCTCATTCAAATTGACGGCGGCGTGACACTGGACAATGCCCGGGAATTGACTCAGGCCGGTGTGGACGTGCTGGTTTCCGGATCAGCTTTCTTCGGGTATCCCCCGTATGACACGCGATATCAGGCATTTCAGGACATCTGCGAATAACTCGGTCGTTTATCAAAAACACTTCCGGGGGCTGCTAGCAGCCCCCTTTTCAATGGATAGGTATCATGGCTCTTGTTTCCCTGCGCGACATCTCAATCAACTTCACCGGCACCCGACTGTTGGACTCCGTGTCCATGCAGATCGAACCGGGTGAACGGGTCTGCCTGCTCGGCAGAAACGGAGAAGGCAAGTCCACCCTGCTCTCCATTATCGAAGGCATTACAGCTCCGGACACAGGCAGTGTCGATTACGCGCGGGGCACCCGTGTCGCCATGCTGCCACAGGAAGTTCCGCAGGACTTGCGCGGCACGGTCTATGACGTCACAGCGGCAGGACTGGGGGCGGTGGGCACCCATTTGACGACCTATCATGCAGCGTCACGGGCACTGAATGACGCGACAGACGCTGACGAAAACACGCTGGTTGCCAAGCTGGAACAAGCGCAAGAGGCACTGGAAAAAGCCGGAGGATGGCCACACCATCAGACCATCGAAACCGTCCTCTCACACCTCAAACTCAATGGCGACGAACGTTTTTCCTCCCTGTCTGGTGGAACCAAACGTCGGACCATGCTCGCTCGGGCACTGGTTTCCAATCCGGATCTGCTCATCCTTGACGAACCGACCAACCATCTGGATATCGACTCCATCGACTGGCTGGAAGACTTCCTTCTGCGTCAAACAACAGCCCTGTTGTTCGTCACCCATGATCGGACCTTTTTACGAAAAATTGCCACGAGAATCGTGGAACTTGATCGCGGATCACTTTTCAATTGGGATTGCCCGTATGCGACGTACCTTGAACGCAAGGATGCGGCCCTCGACGCCGAGGCCAAACAAAACCATAATTTCGATAGAAAGCTGGCCGAAGAAGAGCGATGGATTCGCCAGGGCATCAAGGCCCGCCGTACCCGCAACATGGGGCGTGTCCGCGACCTTCGAAAAATGCGGGAAGAACACAAGGCGCGTCGAGATCGTGTCGGTTCCGTCAACATGGTCATTCAGGAAACAGAACGCACCGGAAAACTGGTTGTCGAGGCAAACTCGCTCTGTTTCGGATTCGATGACACACCCCTTATCTCGAATTTTTCTACCACCATCATGCGTGGCGACAAGGTCGGTTTGATCGGTCCGAACGGTGTGGGCAAAACCACACTGCTCAAAATTCTGCTGGGGGAACTCGAACCGCAAAGTGGCTCCATCAGACACGGTGTCAATCTCCAGATCAACTATTTCGACCAGCTTCGCGACCAACTCGATGAAACGCAGTCGGCTCGGTACAATGTTGCTGATGGCAACGATTACGTGACCATCAATGGACAACAGCGGCATGTCATGTCGCATCTGAAAAATTTTCTTTTCACCCCGGACCGTTCAACCGTCCCGGTTTCTGTCCTGTCTGGAGGAGAACGCAATCGACTCCTGCTGGCCCGACTCTTCACCCGTCCGTCCAATGTCCTGGTCATGGACGAACCGACCAACGACCTTGATGCCGAGACACTTGATCTCCTTGAAGAGTTGCTCATGGACTACCCCGGCACCCTGCTGCTGGTCAGCCATGATCGGACCTTCCTCAACAACGTTGTCACCTCAAGCATTGCTTTTGAGGGCAACGGCGTGGTCGCGGACTATGTCGGTGGCTATGACGATTGGCTCAGGCAACGCCCGACGACGCCCGTCACACAGACCAAACCAGCCAAGCAGAAATCCGCGCCAAAATCGACAAAGAAAAAACTGAGCTATAAAGAAAAATTCGAATTGGAAAAAAAGCGGGAAACACTCAAAACACTGCCCGCACTCATTGAGACGCTGGAAACTCAGCTCGACGATTTGCAATCCAAAATGTCGCAGCCTGACTATTTCAAAAAAACCCCGCAAACCATGGCTGATGACCAGAAAGACCTCGAAACGCTTGAGACGAAATTGGACACCACCTATGGACTCTGGGAAGAACTCGAATCCGCCCTTGAAGGCGTTGAACTGGATTAGACTATGAAGAATGTACGTATCCGTATGGCTGAATCACACGACCTCACCGCCTGTCATACCATCGAATGTAAATGTTTCCCCCCATCTGAAGCGGCCCTGATCTCATCCATGAACACTCGGATCACCGAATACCCGGAAGGCTATCTCGTCGCCGAACTCGATGGGCATATCGTGGGTCAGGTCAACTCTGGTGCGACCGACAAGGACGATATTACCGACGAAGAATTCAAGCAACTTATCGGACATGATCCGGAAGGTAAGAATATCGTCATTTTCTCCCTGTCCGTCCTGCCTGAATTCCAACGACGCGGCATTGCCGATCAGCTCATGAAGGCCTTTATCAAACAGGCCCGCAAACTCGACAAACAGCGTATTCTTTTGTTGTGCAAGGACAACCTCATTCCCTATTACGCTCGGCATGGTTTCACGGACAGCGGTGTTTCCGAGTCCGATCACGGCGGCGCCGAGTGGCATGAAATGGCCCTGACGCTCTAAAAAGGACACTCCTTCTTTCTTTCAAAAACAACGGGCACGGTGCGTAAAGAAATGCGCCGTGCCCGTTATTCGTCTGTCCAAACCCCATGCCAACGGCCCCCGATCAAAACAGCCCTTTCCGATCTTTCCCTTCTCTGTTCACTTTTTTTCGTGCATTCCACACTCAAACAGTCGGTATATTATAAACATGATGCAGAAAACCAAAACACCGTCTATTAGTATACAAAGGTATCGGTATACAATAGAAGGAGGATGTATCAATCGGGTAATGAAAACATCGGGATAGAACCAGCAAATAAAAAATGCGTCGTGAATCCGTGCGTTCGCCAAAGGTTGCTTCTCCCGATCAATATCAAATTAATCGGGCTTAAAACCGTGTACAACACGGTATTTCCGCCCCCCCACCATGCTCATCTGCACGTCTGGAGGACATTATGAAGCTCACCCTGCGTCTTAAATTCATGCTCGCCATCATTCCACTTGTCATCCTCTCAATTTTTTCCGTCACCTATGTCGCCTATTCCACCGGAGCTTCGAATCTGGAATTCGAAATGCAAACCATGATGAAAACACTCCGCGACAAAACTCTCAAAGAACTGGATATCTGGACCCAAAGCATTCTTCGTGACAGCCAAATCATGGTTCACAATGAAAAAGTCATCGAAGATATCCAAAACGGGACGTACACCGGATCGTCACTGTTTCTCGAACAAGTGCTTGCCGGTTCCCCCATGTATGAAAATGCCTTTCTCATGACGCCAAACGGAAAAATCGTCGCAGATGGGAAAAAAGGTGCCGCTGTCGGATTAAATATCGCCAACGATCCGATATATGCCGAAAATATCCGCCAAAGCAGCACAGGTGATATCAAAATCAGCCCCCCGAGCCTTTCTCCCATGACCAAACGCCCTATCGCACTCTTCACCATCCCGATTACGGCCAATGGATCGGTTATCGGCATTTTGGGACTCTCCGCAGAAATTCTCGATTTCAATGAAAAATTTATTGAAGGCGTTCATATAGGTCAATCCGGATATCTGTATATGATTGACTCACAAGGGCTTATCATTGCCCACCCCAATACGGATATCATCATCCAAACCAACGTCAAAAAACTCAATTTTGGCAAAGCCCTCCTCGCCACCCCGGAAGGAGCGGCCAACTATACATACAAAGGCATCCGCAAACATCAGGTTTGGGGCACCGACCCACTCACGCGCTGGTGCGTTGCGGCCTCCATCAGCCTGGACGACATGTACGCGGCAAGCGATGCAATGGCCTGGAAATGTTTCTGGATAGGTCTGGGGGTCACACTCCTCATGATCTGTATCATTCTCCTGGCTACAGGCAGAATCATCATCACTCCGCTTTCGAAAATTGCCACGATTTTCAACCGCATTTCATCTGGAGACCTCGATGTGACCGTGGATGTCCAATCCAAGGATGAAATAGGCCAGTTGGGAGACAATCTCCGCACCATGATCGAACGGTTGCGCCATGTTGTCCAAAACGTCAAAATGTCCTCGAACCATGTGGCAGGCGGCAGTCAGTCCATGAACACTTCATCTGAAGTCCTGTCCAACGGCGCAACAGAGCAGGCAGCTTCGGTTGAAGAAATTTCTTCGTCCATGGAACAGATGTCATCCAACATCAGCCACAACGCCGAAAATGCGCTGCAAACCGAACAGATTGCGACCAGCACGGCCACAGAAGCGCAGGAAAGCGGAAAAGCCGTCATTAAAGCGGTTTCGGCCATGGAAAATATCGCCGAACGCATTTCCATCATTGAAGAGATTGCCCGTCAAACCAACCTGCTCGCCCTGAACGCCGCCATTGAGGCCGCCCGGGCTGGCGAGCATGGCAAAGGATTTGCCGTCGTCGCTGCAGAAGTACGCAAGCTGGCGGAACGAAGCGGACAGGCCGCAGCGGAAATCAGCGAGCTGTCTACATCCAGTGTGAAAATCGCAGAAAAAGCGGGAGAAATGCTCAAAAAGATCGTTCCCGACGTCGAACAAACGGCAGAACTGGTCAAGGAAATTGCCACTGCCTGCGCCGAACAAAACGCTGGAGCCGATCAAATCAACATCGCCGTACATCAGCTTGATTCAGTGGTTCAAGACAATGCCTCCACCGCCGAAGAAATGAATGCCACCTCAGAAGAACTGTCACGACAGGCCCAGCAACTGGCGACCGCAATCGGTTTCTTTTCGATACATGACGAAACGACGTCCACCGTGCAAACCATGGTCACGTCACAACCGTCACACACCAAGGCACTCCCACAATCTTCAGGGGAAGATTCTTTCGAACGGTTTTAGGACCTCGGCACCTCTCACACAAAAAGCCCTGTCAAAACGTTTCTGACAGGGCTTTTTCACGCAATATCAAGGAGTTATTTGACCCATTCGTCATCCTCTTCAATTGGAGCAAATCCCCGACGAATGGTATTTTCGCAAACAAGACGCGGGTCCATGAACTGCACGAGATAATCCGGCCCTCCGGCCTTGGACCCGACACCGGACAACTTGAACCCGCCAAATGCGTGCCGTTCAACAAGCGCACCCACTGACGGTTTATTCAGGTACAGATTCCCCACACGAAACTCACGAGACGCAAACTCTAAGTTCCCCGGACTGCGGGAATAAATCGCTCCGGTCAAGGCAAACCGCGTTGAATTGGCGATCTCGACGGCCTCTTTCATGTCCTTGGCCCGCATGACCGCCAGAATGGGACCGAAGACTTCTTCCTGAGCAAGCCGATGATCCGAAGTAATGCCGTCCACGATTGTCATCGGCACATAGCAACCACCGGTCGCCTTGAGGTCATCAGACACCTCATGCCGGACCAGGATATTCCCTTCTTCTTCGGCAATCCGAACATACCGTAACACGTTTTCCTGTGCTCCCTTATCCACCACCGGTCCCATGACATTGGCCGGGTTTTCGGACGGACCGAGTTTGACAGACGTGGCCGCCTCGGAGAGTCGCTTCACGAACCGATCATAAATGGCATCGAGCACAATAACCCGGGAACAGGCAGAACACTTTTGCCCCTGAAACCCAAAGGCGGCATACAACACACCCGGCACGGCTTCATCCAAATCGGCGTCATCGTCAATAATGGTCGCGTTTTTCCCACCCATTTCCGCAATCACTCGCTTACAATGCTGCTGACCGGGCTGAACGACAGCCGCCCGCTCCTGAATCCGCAATCCGACCTCCATGGACCCGGTAAACGCGATCACTGACACATCCGGGTGGTCCACCAGATGATCGCCCATGACCGATCCGCGCCCCGGACAATAATTGAAAACACCATCGGGCAACCCTGCTGCATTCCACATGTCGACCAGACGCTGCCCAATACAGGAAGAAAGGCCGGACGGCTTGTACACCACGCTACACCCGGAAACGATCGCAGCGGACACCATGCCCACGGAAATGGCCAAGGGGAAATTCCACGGCGCAATGACGGCGGCAACGCCCTTGCCCTGATACATGAGCCGACTCATTTCCCCGGGCGCACGCCCCATACGGCGCGGCTGTCCGAGCCGAATCATTTCTCTGGCATAATATTCCAGAAAATCAATGGCCTCGCCCACATCGGCATGGGCCTGATCCCATTGCTTACCAATCTCCAGTACCTGAAGCGCACACAATTCATGCATATTTTCTTCGAGATACCGGGCGGCCTTGAATAATACGGCTGACCGTTTTTCAGGGGCCACATCCCGCCATGACAGATACGCCTCGGATGCGGCTTCAATGGCCGTGTCAATTTCATGGACCCCGGCCTGACACACGGACCCGATGATCTCAGAGGGATCAGCCGGATTATATGACGCAAGCTGGTCTTCGGTCGTGACGGCCTGCCCGTTGATCCACAAGGGAATCGTCTCGCCCAGCCGTCCCCGAACCGAGGCAATGGCTGCGGGAAAAGCGCGCCGTTCGGCCTCGATCGTGAAATCAACCACCGGGAAATTGGTAAACCGTGACACGCCTTCCTGCACGGATTCTTCAGGCTCTGAACGACCAGCCAACTGCCGACCCAATGTAATTTCAGGATTTTCCAAAAGCCGATCCATGTCGGCCTCATCAACAAATGTCTGTTTCAGAAAGGATTCGTTGGCCGTGTTTTCAAGCAACCGGCGGACCAGATAGGCCATGCCGGGCAACAGGTCGCCATATGGACAATACAAACGCACACGCCGGGCAACATTTTTCAAGCCTTTACGGACCGGCTCGGCCATACCGTACAACACCTGAAATTCGTACCGATCCTCCGGCACTTTCAAGGCCGCAGCCGTTTCCATGACCGCCGACAGCGTCCGGATATTGTGCGAGGCACAAGCGAAATGACAGATATCCGCATTCTCCAAAATCATCCTAGCCACCCGTTCATACGCCATGTCCGTTTCCGGCTTATGCGTCCATACCGGCACAGGCCAGCCATTCTGTTTGGCGATGACCGTCTCGTAATCCCAATACGCCCCCTTGACCAGACGAATGGAAATCGGCAGTTCGTGCGCACGCGCCCAGTCCAACAAATGCCGAACATCGTCATCCACACTCCGCAAATATGCCTGAAGAACCAACCCGAGATGTGGGTACTCCGGATATTTTTGACGCAATCGCTTGAACAATTCGACCGTGGCTTCCTTGTATGAAAGCGACTCCATATCAATACAAAGGAACCCGCCCATTTCCATGACCTTTTTGTACACGGGTTCGATCCCCGCCATCATGCCCTCGACCGTCCCTTCCAGATCAACCGGCTTGGATTGCGAATAAAAGGCCGACGGTTTCACGGCCACATTGACCATGGGAGCATGTCCCCAATCATGGTCATTATCCCCATTATCGAGCGGTTTCCACTTCTTCAACTCCTGCTGAATCGCGTCCAACACTGTCAGGTATCCATCCCGATAGGCCCGGGATTCAACGCCGGACACCGTGGCCTCTCCCAACAGATCAAGAACAAAGGCAAACCCCTGTTTGCGAAGTTTGCGGATTCCCTTGACCGCTTCCTTCGATGTCTGACCAATGATGAATTGACGCGCCATGGATTCGATATTCGACCGAATGGTCTTGTTCAACACCTTGGCGACCAATCCGCCACCAAAAGTCGTTTTGGTCGCGCCCCATTTCAAGACATCTGGCAACGAAGTGTCGTCACCGGAAAAATATTCTTCGATATGCCGAGACAGGGATTCGGCGGTTGTCAAATATGGCAGCACATCCACAAAACGAAACATCTGGACCTTGAAATCCTCATTTTTCATGGCCCAATCCATGACCTTTCCGGTCCACCAGCCCTTATTGAAAACAGACGGGGCCTCTCCGGCAATGGATACAAAAAACTCCTTGCCCCGCGCGAGAATCCGCGGGTCCAAGGAGGAAAGTTGCGCTGTCATAAAAGACTCCTCAGATTATTCGATATCAAAAGGAAGCGGTATCACTCTGGACTCTTTAACCGTGGTCAATACAATCGTCGAATTGGTGTCCCGGACCGGACCAATGGTTCCGAACTTGGCCAACGTGGCCTGCAATGCCTCGGTATCCTCGACCCGAACCTTGACCAGATAGGAATCCCGTCCAGCCGTATAGTGGACTTCAAGCACTTCGGGAAACTCGGCCAGCCGCTGGCCAACCTCCGTGGCCCCAACTCCCTCCTCCACCCGAAGCGAAGTAAACGCGGTCAGCCCTCGGCCAAGGGTTTTATGGTTCACAATACACTCATACCCCTCAATGACATCGGCCTGCTTCAGCTTCCGCACACGTTCAAGCACTGCAGACGGTGCCTTACCGACCTTTCTGGCAATTTCTGCGTTGGAAACCTTCCCGTCAGCCTGAAGGATGTTCAAAATTTCCAAGTCCAATTTGTCGATTTTTCTATTATTCATAGTTAAAATGAATAATATTCTTTCTATTTTCTGTCAATCCCCCTTCCCAAACTGCATGATTAATCCACATGTCAACCTTTCCATTTTTCAAAACCTCAGCTATTTAAAGGAGTCGATTCAATCCAAACAGGAGACATACGCAGGACGGCATGGAGTGAAAAAACAATCGCAGACACTACACATTTCTGACGCAACGGTGTCCGTTTCCGACCACAAAGGCACCCGAATCATCACATTGGGCGGTCGTCTTGACGCGGCTGGTATCGCGGCTATTTGGGACCAGACGCTCTCGATGCTGTCTCCTGTTTCGTCCTCGGACCTCACTGCCGATTTACGAGACGTCACCTACCTCGACGGGGCCGGGGTTGCCCTTCTTCTCAAACTCAAACAGATGGCAACGGAACACCATGCCAAATTTTCGCTGGCCCATCTCCGGGACGAAGATCGACACCTTATCGATCTGGCCTGGAACAGCACCCCCACCGCACAGCCACTGGATGAACAGGACCGCCCGGGACTGGTCGAATCCATCAACGCACACATCAAAGACGTCTGGCTTGGCATCCATGAAATGATCGCCTTTGTCGGAGAATCTGCGGTACTCCTGACTCAGGCCATGATACATCCTCGACAAGTTCGCTGGAAAAATGTTCTCCATTCCTGCATCAACGTCGGTGTGGACTCGCTGTTCATCATCACGCTCATCGGCTTTCTCATGGGGCTTATCATGTCGTTCCAATCCGCTGTCAGTCTGGAACGCTTTGGTGGCGAAATATTTGTTCCCAACATGCTCGGGCTGGTCATGTTCCGTGAAATGGGACCACTGGTCACGGCCATTCTGTTGGCTGCCCGATCAGGCTCGGCCTTTGCCGCCGAAATCGGCACCATGAAAATCAACGAAGAACTGGACGCCCTGACCACCATGGGACTCTCCCCCATGCGCTTTCTGGTTGTGCCAAAAATCATCGCCACCATGATAGTGGTTCCCTTGATGATTCTTTTTTTCAATCTCGCATCGCTGGTCGGCGGGGCCGTGGTCATGCTCTCCATGGGATACCCACTGGTCACGTTTACCTCGCGCGTTTTTTCCTATCTGGATTACAGTGATTTCTGGAGCGGCATGGGCAAGGGAATCATCTTCAGCTTCCTGGTTGCCGGTGTGGGATGCCTCCGCGGCATCCAGACTCGATCCGGTGCCAGTGCCGTCGGGTTGTCCACCACCAGCGCAGTGGTCTCCGGCATCATCCTCATCGCCTTTGCCGACGGTATCTTCGCCATGGCATTCTATTATATAGGAATATAGACATGAGCGAACACGAAACCGTCATACGCGTCAAAAACCTCACCTGCGGATATGGGGACACTGTCATCCTCAAGGATATCAATTTTGATATCACGAAAGGAGAAATCTTCATCATTCTTGGCGGGTCAGGCTGTGGGAAATCCACATTGCTCAAAAACATGATCGGCCTGATCCCCCCCATGCAAGGACACGTCCTGTACGGTGAGCAGGACCTGACCGCAGCACACGGCGACAAACGCAACGAAATCATCCGTAAATTTGGAGTAATGTACCAGATGGGGGCCTTGTTCGGCTCCATGACACTCCTGCAAAACGTCATGCTTCCGCTGGAAGAATTCACGGACCTTCCACCAGAGGCCATACGCATCATCGCCACATCCAAACTGAATATGGTGGATCTGGGCACTGCGATCCACAAAATGCCCGCAGCCTTGTCCGGAGGCATGAAAAAACGGGCAGCCATTGCCCGTGCCATGGCTTTGGACCCCGGCATTCTTTTTCTGGACGAACCAGGAGCTGGGCTTGATCCCATTTCCAGTGCGTCATTGGACCAACTCATCCTCGATCTGTCCAACAACCTTGGCATCACTTTTGTCATCGTCACCCACGAGTTGGAATCCATTTACAAAATCGCGGATCGAGTTATCATGCTTGACAAGGACGCTCAATCAATCGTTGCCGAAGGGGATCCCAGAAAACTCAGGGACACCTCGGATAACGCATTTGTCAGACGTTTTTTCCGCCGAGAACCGGAGCTGGAAGCCATTGAAGAGGCCCCCTCTCAAACGGCAAACAAGGATATGGAATGACACGAAAAAGAGAGTATTTCAAATTGGGTTTGTTCATCATCATCGGGATCAGTATGCTCGTCGCCATGGTGATCATCCTCGGAGCAGGACGATATTTCCAGACGACCTATGCGATGGAAACCTACTTCGACGAATCCATCAACGGCCTCGCTGTCGGCTCACCGGTCAAACTCCGAGGGGTCAATATAGGCCGAGTTGCGTCTATCAATTTCGTCTCCAACAAATACGAAGACGCCAACCTGGATGATGTCCGATATGTCTATGTGGAATGTGAAATAAATCCGGATCTTTTTGATTCCATCTCCGAAGAAAAATTCATCGAACTACTCAGAAAAGACGTCAAACGGGGGCTGCGCATCCGCCCCACGTCACTCGGTCTGACCGGGCAACTTTTCCTGAACATCATTTACGACGACCCCAAAAGCAATCCGCCACTGCCTATCCAGTGGACACCGCAACATGCGTACATCCCGTCCGCCCCTTCAACACTCAGTCGAGTAGAAGGAGCCATCGCCACCATCAGCAAAACCCTGAGCAGTCTCAAAAAAGAAGACCTAGAATCCATCATCAAGGATGTCAAATCCATCGTCGATTCCATCGATAAATTCATGAAAACGGACAGTGGCCGTGAAGCCGGGAAAAAGATGCTGGGCATTCTTGAAAGCACCCGTAGTATTCTGGATAGGACAAACACCCTGATGGCCGACCCAGCCCTGGACACCATTTTACCCAATGTGGCCGGGACCGTGGAAGGCGCCAATCGAATCCTTGCCGAATCCGCGGATGACATCATCGCTGCGGCCCATGAGGCAAAAATCGCCATTGCCAGCTTCAAAGAAGTCTCCGATACCTTGAACAAGACACTCAATGATCCGGGCATGAGCACGGCCATGGAAGAAATCGCCCCGACATTAAACAACATCTCCCAGGCATCGGCCGACCTCACAGCTGCGGTTGCCAAGGTCCACGTGCTGGTCAACCGGCTCAACGGGGTGGTGGCGTCCGAAGAGACCAATATTCACGCCATCATCACCGATACGCGTGAAATCATGCAGAATGTTAAGGAACTCACGGGAGACGCCAAAAGATACCCCTCCGGAATGATCTTCGGCACGCCACCAAGCAAATCAAACCCTCAAGACCAGTAATCGGGACCATATCATGAAAAAATATGTCATACTCTTTCTTTTCGTGGCCGTCAGCCTGACATCCGTGGCCTGCGTCAAACTGGGCAGTGAGCCGCTGGACAAGCGATTTTATCAAATAACATCAACACGAAACGCTCCCGCAGTCGAGACCGGATATGACATCGTTCTCAAGGTACGACGCCTATCCATATCCCAACTCTACAACACGCGAGAATTAATTTATCGAGGACAAAATGGCCGGATCGAATCCGACTTTTACAACACGTTTTTTATTCCACCAGCGGACATGCTGACGTCCGAGTTGCGTGCCTGGATCAGAGGAAGTGCGCTTTTTTCTCACATCATTGAACCAGGCAGTATGGTTGTGCCGGATTTGACCCTTGAAGGCGTCGTTAACGCGCTCTATGGCGACTATTCGCTTGACACACCAGCCGCTGTAGTGGAAATGCAGTTCTTCATGGTCGATGAAACGTCAGCGAATAACGACATCATTTTTTCCAAGACCTACAGCGAACGTATCCCCATGGCCGAATCATCGGCTACCGCGCTGGTCCAGGCCATGACCACGGGGGTACACACTATATATACCAATCTTGAAACCGACCTGATATCAGCAGGCCTGAAGAAATAATGGCAAAAAGAAACAAAATTTACCGCCCCGAAGAATTCGACGAAATTGATGATCGCCCGAGCCGCTCCCAATTAAAACGGGACATGAAGGAATTACAAAAGCTTGGTGCCGACCTCGCAGCCTTGGGTGATACCATGGTCAAAGAGGCCTGCCTCCCGGCTGAAGTGGAAAAGGCACTGCTGCTCATCAAGAAAATCCCCAAACACGAAGCCAGCCGACGACATATGCAATACGTCGGCAAACTCATGCGGACCTTTGATACCACCCATGTTCGGGAAATAGTGGATGCGGCCAAACAAGGGCACTCCATTAAAACCGCCGAGTTTCATCGTCTTGAGATTATTCGAGAACGATTAATCGATGGTGATGACGATCTTTTGCAGAAACTATTCGACACCAACCCGGAGCAGGGACAACGACTGCGCCAACTCACCTTGGGAGCACGCCGGGCAAAGACCAGCGACAAGCCACCAAAAGACGCACGAAACCTGTTCAAACTCCTTCGAACCATGACTTTTGATGAGGGAAAATAGCATTTTCCCCTTGACGAGAGGCTTTTCGGTTTTATCTAGTGTCGATAGAACATGATCGGCGGCTTCTTCCGCCATACTGCAAGGAGTAACTTATGGTCATTCATGAATATGCCGGAGTTGTCACCGAACTGCCCGACAGAGCTTGCCCGCACTGTGGCAAGATAATGGACGCATGGCTCGCACCGCCGGAATCCGGCTGGAATGTCATTCTGATTTGCAACAACAACAATTGTTCACATTATCTGGAGTCCGAAGGAGATATTCTCCACAAACGGGACGATTCCCATCTGGGATGCCGATATGCAGAAGATCCGGACAATGGATTCAAACCCGTCAATGTTCTTGCCGTCTGCCCGCACTAACCGTTTTTCATAGAACACCGTAAAAAGGGTTTCGTTCTGCGGAACCCTTTTTATGTTTTCCTCCCCCACTCATTCTTATTCCTTTCCCCACCAATCGATGCTAAATTTTGTGACCATTTGCAAAAAAGGATACCGCTTTGATACAGACGACCGGCCAAACCAAGGCATTTCTGGCTCTCGGCGCAGCCGTCGTGCTCTGGGCCAGCTCATTTATCGTTCTTAAATTCGCCTTTCAATACTTTGATCCGATGGTGGTCATCTTTGGACGAATGCTCATTGCCAGTCTCTGTTTTCTGCTAATTTTCAAAAATCTGAAAAATATCGAATACCGTCCGGGGGATTGGAAACTCCTGCTCTTCATGGGCGTATGCGAGCCGGGTTTCTACTTTGTCTTTGAAGCCATGGCCCTCACCTACACGGATGCCTCACAGGCGGGCATGATCTGCGCCCTGTTGCCACTCATGGCCGCCGTGGTCGCCCGATTCACCCTCGGCGAACAACTGACCCGCCGCATGGTCGTCAGCTTCTGTCTCGCCATTGTTGGAGCCGTGGTGCTCTCTGTAGCTGCCGAACCAACAACAACTGCATCCAATCCCGTTCTGGGGAATTTTCTGGAATTCATGGCTATGGTCTGCGCAGTCGGGTACATGATTTCTCTCAAGAAACTCAGCCCACGATACAATTCATGGTTTTTGACCATGATTCAGGCCTTTATCGGTGCCATCTTCTATTTTCCACTCCTGTTCCTGCCAACAACGACACTGCCCACATCCTTTGACCCATTCGGTGTCTTCACCGTCGTCTATCTGGGGATCATGGTCACTATCCTGGCCTATGGACTCTACAACTACGGCATGTCGAAAATCCCGGTGGGACAAGCATCCTCTTTCATCAACCTGATTCCGGTCCTCACCCTGATCTTCGGGATGGTCTTTCTCAATGAACGTCTCAACTGGGTTCAATACGCCGCGTCCGCACTGGTCATTATCGGTGTCTACGTGAGCCAAGGAAAATCCAAAAACCCAAAAAAAGCGATCTAACGGGATTCGGCGGCATGAACCATCCGAAAATCGCCTGGCTCCCCTGACGTCTCGGGCGCAGGGATGAAAAGATCTTCACGCGTACAGCCCGCTTCCTTGAGCAATCGAGCCACTGCCTCGACACCGCTATCGCCGACATCCAAACTGTATTCCGTGACAAAGGTCTCGATGTGCGTGGAAATGACGGTATCATCCATTTCCTGCGCATAGGACTTGATATAGTCGTGCGCGCCTTCAGGATTTGACCGGGCTTCAAGCACACTCTGACGGATGGCTTCATTCATTTGCAATGCGATATCCTGCCCCAATGACCGCTTGATGGCTATAGCCCCCAACGGAATCGGCATTCCGGTATACTCTTCCCACCAGGCACCAAGATCGAGCACCCGACACAATCCCCTTTCTCCAAAGGTAAACCGTCCTTCGTGAATCACGACCCCAGCGGCCACGTTTCCGGCGTCAACTGCTGGCATGATTTCGTCAAACACCATTTCGACCAGATCAACGGAAATCCCCGCATCCTTGCAGCACAACCCAAACAACAGATTGGCCGTGGTATGCCGTCCAGGAATGGCGACCCGTTGCCCATCCAGTGACGCGATGTCACACCCGTCACGCGCAACCACAATCGGACCGACGCCATAGCCCATGGCCCCACCGGCACGCAACAAAATATATTTATCCAACACCCCGGCAGCAGCAGCCACCGAGATTTTCACCACATCGAGAGAACCGGATGACGCGAGTCCATTCAGCTCTTCGACATCAGCCAAAGTCACATCCACGCCACCCGGCCAAGCAACTGTGCCGGATGCCAGAGCGTGAAAAATATAGGTGTCATTGGGACAGGGCGAATACCCAATCGTCAGTTTCCGTTGCATACATTTCTCCAAAATTCGTCAATTGAATACCCGCTATTGACAGCCACGAATATCGCTTATAGGGATAGTGACCAGGTGGTCACCACTAATCGAACCATTCAAGGAAAGCAAGAATACATCCATGGTACAGAATCCAAAAACTTTTGAAAACCTCCCCAAAGAAAAGCAGGAACGCGTCCTGCGAGAAGCAACATCCGAATTCGCCGAGCATGGCTACCATCAGGCGAGTGTCAATCGAATCGTGACTCGCGTAGGTATCGCCAAGGGGTCGTTATTCAAATATTTCGGCACAAAGCAGGGACTTTTCGACTATATTTTCAGCCACGCCGTCACCCAGTTCAAACAGCCACTCAAACACATTCGCGACACTACGTCGGATAAGGACTTTTTCGAACGCATTGAAAAGAGCCTGTTGGCCGGCGTGGATTTCATCGAAGCGCACCCACACATTTACCGAATTTACCTGAAAATGCTCTTTCAGGAAAATTTCCCCATGCGTGACAAATTTCTGGGCGAAGTCCGGCGGCGGTCCACCAAATACCTCCGTCCGCTTATCACGGCGGCCATGGAGTCCGGTGAATTACGCAAGGATTTGGACCCGGACATGGCAGTTTTTTATCTGGATTCGGTCATGGACCGCTTTTTTCAAGCCCACACCGTTCCCGCATTGGACGGTCCCATCACCCTGTACAACACGGACAGGCAAACAACGGAAGCCAAGGCCCACGCCATCACGGAAATGCTCCGGCGCGGACTGACCACCCCATCCTGAACACAGGAGACGACATGCGTCTATTCAAAAACACGTACTATGAAAACATGGGCCTCGCCACTATCAAAAAGAAAATTGATAACGGCGAACGCTTGAGCTTCGAAGACGGCATCACCCTCTTCGAATGCCCCGAACCGCTGGCTGTGGGCGCACTTGCCCACCAGGTCCGAACCCAAATGCACGGCGACACAGCATTTTATGTGGTCAACCAGCACGTCAATTATACCAACGTGTGTGTCAACGGCTGCATCTTTTGCGCCTATCAACGGGAAGAAGGCCAGGACGGCGGTTTCGTGCTGAGCACGGACGATGTCATCGCCAAAATTGACGCTGCCGCACTCACCCCCAGTGAAATCCACATCGTGGGCGGGTGTCATCCAAGACTCGGACTGGCGTACTTCGAAGCCATGCTCACAGCGATCAAAACCCGACTGCCCAATGTGGTCCTGAAATGTTTCACCGCCGTAGAAATCGCCCATTTCGCCGAGGTCGAAGGCGTTTCCACCCTTGAAGTCCTCACCCGACTCAAAGCCGCTGGTCTGGACATGTTGCCCGGAGGCGGTGCCGAAATCTTTGCCCCGGCCATTCGACAACAGATATGCGCACGCAAAGCCACGGCCAAGGAATGGCTGGCCGTTCACGAACAGGCACACGGTCTGGGACTCAAATCCAATTGCACCATGCTTTTCGGACACATTGAATCCATCGAAGACCGCGTCGATCACCTTATCCAACTCCGGGAATCCCAAGATCGTGGTGGCGGATATACCTGTTTCATCCCCCTGCCTTTCCTGACGGAAAACAGCCAATTGACCATTGGCAATCCGCTCACGGGCCTGGAAGAACTCCGCACTATTGCGGTCAGCCGACTCCTGCTCGACAACATCCCGCACATCAAGGCGTATTGGGTCATGCTCGGCGTCAAACAGGCGCAGGCGGCCTTGAAATTCGGTGCTGACGACTTTGATGGCACCGTCGTGGAAGAAAAAATCGGGCACGAAGCCGGAGCCACATCCGAACAGGGAATGACTCGGACCGAACTGATGGAAATGATTCGCGGCTGCGGATGCACCCCGGTTGAACGCGACGGATTTTTCAACAAATTATAGAACAACTCTGTCGAATGGTGCCACGGCTTTGCACCGTGCGCCAATTTTACATCCCTTGTCAGTCCACGCTTTCGCAGACGCGACAGGGACACACACCATATGAGCCATGTGAGTAAACGTATGCGCAAATTGGATACCATATTTGATAAGATCATGGGTGGCGAACGAATTGATTTTGACGAAGCCACACTGCTCTACGAAACAGCGAATTTTCACGATCTGGGACGATTGGCCCATCATGTCCGCTTGACCAAACACCCTGACCCGATTGTCTCCTACGTAGTTGACAGAAATATCAACTACTCCAACATCTGCGTCTGCTGCTGCAAGTTCTGCGCCTTCTACAAGACGCCGAATCAGGACGGTGGCTATGTACTAAGCCATGAAGAAATAGGCCAGAAGATCAAGGAAACGCTGGATCTTGGCGGCACTCAAATCCTCATGCAGGGGGGGCACCACCCAGACCTTCCATTAACGTGGTACGAAGAAATGCTGCGGTATATCAAAGCAAATTACACCGTCCACATCCACGCCTTTTCACCGCCGGAAATCGTTTTCTGGAGCGACAAGGAAGGCATCCCCGTGGCCGATGTCATTGCCAGACTCCACGCCGCCGGACTGGATTCCATCCCGGGTGGCGGTGCCGAAATCCTGGTTGATGCTGTAAGGTCAACGGTTTCGCCCAACAAATGTCCAACAGATGAATGGCTCAATGTCATGGAACAAGCTCACAAACAGGGTTTGCGGACAACTGCCACCATGATGTTCGGACATAAAGAAACGCCGACACAACGTTTGGAGCACCTGTTCGCAGTTCGTGACACCCAGGACAAAACCGGCGGATTCACCGCGTTCATCCCATGGACATTCCAACCGGATCACACAGAATTGCCTGAGTGTCGAAAACTCACCAGCATCGAATACCTTCGTCTGTTGGCGGTCTCACGCATCGTGCTCGACAATATCGACAACGTGCAGGTTTCCTGGGTCACCATGGGACCAAAAATCGCTCAACTCGCCCTCTATTTTGGCGGAAACGACTTTGGCTCAACCATGCTTGAAGAAAACGTGGTCAAGGCGGCTGGGGTGTCATTTCGCTTATCGCAACAGGAAATCAATCGACTCGTCACGGCAGCCGGTTTCACGCCACGGCAACGGACCATGGACTATACACTTCTGGAGACTCGATAATGACTATTCAACTCGGAAAAATCGGGTATCTCAACGTGCTGCCCATCTACCATCCACTGGAAACCCAAGAAATCCCGAACAGTTTTCACATCCAATCCGGGCCACCGTCGGCCTTGAACAGACTGATGGATGCCGAAAAGTTGGATATTTCAGCCGCTTCATCCATTGAATATGCACGTCACCCTGAGAAATATTATCTGGTTCCGGATCTGGCCATCGGAAGTCGCGGGCCTGTCCAAAGCGTGTTGTTATTGAGCCGCCACCCAGTGAAAGCCCTTCAGGGGAAAACCATTCTGGTCAGTTCTCAAACGCATACTTCGGCAGCCCTGCTCGCAGTATTGCAAAAGGAACTCTGGAATATATCAACGGAATCGGTCACAGGAAATGCAACGGTTGTCCTTGAAAAAGGCGAACGCCCAGACGCCATCCTTGCCATTGGAGATGAAGCCCTGAACCTTCGCTATCACCCGGATTACCCACACCGAATCGATCTGGGCGAAGCATGGCGGGAACTCACTGGACTGCCGTTCATCTTCGGCGTCTGGATCGTGCAGCGAAAAAGCTGGGAGAAATCCGCACCCATTTTGGCAAAAGCCGTCACCATGCTTCTCGAAGCAAAGCAATGGGGGATTGAAAACATCGAACAGATGTGCCAGTTGGCAGCCAACGAAAGCTGTCTGTCCACTGAGGAAATGCGCTCATATTTCGATGGATTGGTCTATGATCTCGGTGAAGAAGAGCGCAAGGGACTGACTTTGTTTTACAAGCATCTCAAAAACACCGGACTCATAGAATCGACCCCGGAGATTGCGTTCATTCCATAAAAAAATACGCTATTCCGAAGAGTTAAACCCCACAAAGGCCTTCAACGCCGGAAACATGTGCCGACCGCTATGGTAAATGAGGTAGAATTGCCGTGTCCCTGCCAACGCAGGGACATCAAGGGCGGTCAGCACATTCCGTGCAATCATGTCCTCAGCGACCAGTCGGGATGTAAAACACACACCCATCCCTTGCGCAGCATACGCAAGTCCTTCTGATGTTCCTTCAACACGACACCGAACCGGCAAGTCATGAATACTGTGCCCAGCCTCTTCCAGAGCTTTTTCCAACACCCGTCTGGTGGCTGACCCTCGTTCACGCATAATCCAGGGCAGAGACGCGACGTGAGAGAGCGAAACAGGACCTCTGTCTGGCAGCCACGACACTTTTGGAGATGCCACAAGGACTCGCTCATCATCTGCCAATTGCACCGCGACCAATTCTGGTTCCTCAGGCTTTTGCCCAACAATCCCCACAGGGAATTCACCAGAAAGAACACGCTGAATTATTTCTGTAGAATCATGCGTGTGAACCGTGAAATTGACCGCTGGATACTTTCGCGAAAAACCGGACAAAATCTGCGGCAAAAGTCCCAACGAGGGAATCGTGCTGCACCCGACTCCCATATCACCAACCACCCTATTCCGTAACATTTCGATGGACGCCCGCGCCTGATCCAGATTGGCAAAAACCTTGACCGCACTCACATACAGAACTTCACCAGCGTCGGTGGGTAAAATAGTGCGTCCCAAGCGATCAAAAAGTTTGACGCCAAGTTCCTCTTCCAAGTTGGCAACATGAGAACTGATAGTCGGCTGCGACAAAAACATCACATCACCAGCCTTGGAAAAACTTTGCAATTCATAGACTCGACAAAAGGCTTCAAGCTTTCGGACATCCATTGTTTTCTATCCTGTCTATCGATAAAATCTATATTAAAAAGCATAAAAAAAGGCGGGTCAAAGACCCGCCTTTTAACATTACTTTTCTTCGGCTTCTTCAGAAGCAGCTTTCTCAGCAGGCTTCTCTTCAGCAGGAGTTTCTTTTTTGGCTGCGGCCTTTTCAGGAGCAGCTTTTTTCTCTTCTTTGGCAGGTTTCGCTTCCTTCTCAGCCGGAGCGTCTGCAGCCTTCTGGGTCAATTCAATAATGACCATGGGGGCGCAGTCACCCTTACGGGGCTGGGAGAGTTTGATGATGCGAGTGTATCCACCCGTTCCACCTTCAAAGCGAGGCCCAATTTCGTCGAAGAGACGCTGAACCAACTGATGACTGCCAAGAACCTTATAGGCCTGGCGGCGAGCATGAAGATCGTTACGGAGAGCCAAGGTGATGAGCTTATCGACAATGCGACGAAGTTCTTTTGCCTTGGGTTCAGTCGTGCGGATCTGCTCGTAGGTCAGCAGGGCGCGGGCCATGTTTTTGAACATGGCGGCACGATGAGTATTGGACCGGTTCAGTTTACGGCCTGACTTTCTATGCCTCATTTTTCTCTTTCCTCTTCAACCATTCCTGGTATTTCTTGTCAAAATCCTCAACCGTCATACCGAATTTCAACGTCATGGAATCAAGCACCCGACGAATCTCATCAAGAGATTTACGACCAAAGTTCTTGGTCTTCAACATGGCTTGTTCGGTACGCTGAACCAATTCACCAACCAACTGAATGTTGGCGGCCTTCAAGCAGTTGGTGGCGCGAACTGACAGTTCAAGCTCATCAATTGATTTGAAGAGGTTCGGGTTCAGATCAATGGCATCGTCTTCTTCTTCTTGAGTCTCCGAAGAGAGTTCATCAAAATTGATAAAGACGGACAATTGCTCTTTCAGGATTTTGGCACTGTATGCACAGGCATCCTCGGGGGAGACTGAACCATCGGTCCAGACCTCGAGAATGAGCTTGTCGTAGTTGGTCATCTGGCCGACACGCGCTTGTTCAACAGCGTATGCGACCTTTTTGACTGGGGAGTAACTGGCGTCGAGGATCATGGAGCCGATCTCGTCGGTGAGTCCTTCATGCATGTCAGCCGGGACGTACCCTTTGCCCATGCGGACCTCCAACTCCATCTTGAAGCTACGATTTTCAGTCAGGGTGGCAATGAGCTGATCCTTGTTCAAAACAGTGACGTTCTGATTTTCCTGGATCATGCCGGCAGTGACCTGCCCTTTCTTATTGGCTTCAAGAGTTAAACGCTGAGGCTCATCCGTTGTCATAGCCATGCGAACCATTTTCAGGTTCAACACGACCTCGGTCATGTCCTCAAGAACACCAGGCACGGTGGTGAATTCATGCTGTACTCCCTCAAGCGAGGCAGACACGATGGCACAGCCTTGCATAGAAGAAAGAAGAACCCGGCGCATGGCATTACCAATGGTTGTGGCATACCCACGCTCAAGTGGTTCACAAATGAATTTACCGTACATCTCGGAGGACTTGGGATCACGGACCAGTTTGTCGGCCATGACCAATTCGCTCCAATTGCGGGTGTTGATGAGTTTGTCGCCGTTCTCAATAAGCATGAAGTCCCCTATTTACTTGGAGTACAATTCGACAATAAGCTGCTCGTTGATCGGGAACTGGATGTCTTCCCGGCTCGGCATGGCCTTAACCGTGCCCTTGAAGTTGGCACCGTCAGATTCCAACCACTCAGGGCAACCGCGACGGGCAATGACTTCCTGGGCTTCGCTGATCACAGGGATCTTGCGAGCTTCTTCTCGAACTTCAATGATATCTTCGGACTGAACCTGCATGGACGGGATGCTCACGCGACGGCCATTGAGTTTGAAGATACCATGACGCACCAACTGACGAGCCTGATCGCGGGAGTTGGCAAAGCCAAGGCGATAGATCACGTTGTCAAGGCGACGCTCGAGCAGCATCAACAAATTATGACCGGTCACACCCTTCATGCCATCAGCACGATGGTAATACATACGGAACTGGCCTTCCAGCACTCCGTACATACGGCGGACTTTCTGTTTTTCTCGCAACTGGATGGCGTAATCGCTCATCTTGTGACGCATACGTCCGGAATGTCCCGGCGGGTAGGGGCGCTTTTCATAAGCGCACTTATCAGTGTAGCAGCGATCGCCCTTGAGAAAGAGTTTCTCTCCCTCTCGACGGCACAGCTTGCATTTTGCTTGAGTATATCTTGCCACGATACTTCTCCTTATTAGACCCTGCGGCGTTTAGGCGGACGGCAACCATTGTGGGGAATCGGTGTGATATCCCGAATGAAGGTCACTTTAAAGCCTGCGTTGTTGATGGCGCGCATGGCGGCCTCACGTCCAGAGCCAGGGCCCTTGACGTAAATACCGACTGTACGCATTCCGGAATCCTGAGCGCGCTTGGCGGCGGATTCTGCTGCCATCTGTGCCGCGAAAGGAGTGGACTTGCGGGAGCCTTTAAAATGAGCACCTGCAGAAGCCCAGCTGACGACATTACCTTTTACGTCTGAGAAGGTCACGATCGTGTTATTGAACGTGGCTTTGACGTGGGCAATGCCGACGGGAATATTCTTCTTCTCTTTCTTCTTCCCAGATCGACGGGGTTTAGCCATTGCCTTAATCTCCGTTGAATAAATGTCTATACAACGCTCTTTGGTATATCACCAAAGAGCGATATTCGCGATGTCGCGTACTTATTTCTTCTTGCGGCCCATGACAGAACGACGGGGACCCTTGCGAGTACGAGCATTTGTCTTGGATTTCTGTCCACGAACGGGCAGACCGCGACGATGGCGCAGGCCACGGTAGCAGCCAATGTCCATCAAACGTTTGATATTGGTGGTGATCTCACGACGGAGGTCACCCTCAACCTTGTAGTTGTTTTCAATCTCAAGACGAATCTGGCTGACTTCTTCAGCAGTGAGGTTATCACTGTTGGTTTTCCAGTCCACTTTCGAGGTCTCGAGAATCTGCAGGGCCATGGTCCGGCCGATGCCGTAAATGTACGTCAGCGCAACATCAATGCGCTTGTTCTTCGGCAGATCAACACCAGCAATACGTGCCATAGTTATTTCCCTCTATCCTTGACGCTGCTTGTGCCGGGGGTTCTCACAGATCACCCGCAGGACACCGTTGCGCCTGATTACTTTGCACTTGGAACACATTTTCTTAACAGAAGGTCTTACTTTCATGACCATCTCCATTGTCTGAATACAATAATGCCTATGCCCCCTATTGGGGGTGGCCTTTTAAACGAAGCTGTGTTTACTACAGCGTTTTACGACAATAAGCAAGTCCGAATTGTCTCATCTCCATGAAGACTAATCGGTCGAGCTCAATATCCTTGGTCCATCGGAGGTGACAGCAATCGTATGCTCAAAGTGAGCGGACAGTTTCCTGTCCTTGGTCACCGCTGTCCATTGATCCTCGAGAACTTCAACTTCATAACTCCCAAGCGTGACCATCGGCTCAATGGCAAGCACCATTCCGGCTTTAAGAGGAACGCCGGACATGCCCTTGGGAACAAAGTTGGGGATCTCAGGCTTCTCATGAAGATGACTGCCGATCCCGTGTCCTACAAAACGACGGACTATACCAAAACCAAACCCTTCGACGTATGACTGGACTGCCGCGGAGATGTCATACAGGTTGTTTCCAGGAATGGCTTTTTCAATACCCTTATAAAGAGACTTTTTGGTTACGTCCATAAGCTTTTTTGCTTCGTCCGAAACCTGTCCCACTGCGAAGGTCCGAGCGGAATCTCCGTAGAATCCTTTGAACACGACACCCATGTCAACGCTGACAATGTCCCCTTCATTCAGGATACGCTCCTTGGAAGGAAAGCCGTGAACAATCTCTTCATTCACAGAACAACACAGGGCAAAAGGGAATCCCTGATACCCCAGAAATGCCGGACGCACGTCATATTGATCGCACATAGAACGGCATATATCCTCTAGAAACATGGTTGAGATGCCAGGTTTGACGTTCTCTCCCAGTTCATCAAGGATAGTGGAAACAATGCGATTGGCCTCACGCATGAGGCCAATCTCTTTATCGTTTTTGAGGAAAACACCTCTGAACTTTTTCAAAGCTAATGCCTGCCCTTCAATTTACCAGCCTTGCCCATCAAACCTTCGTACTGACGAGAGATCAGATAAGACTCGACCTGCCCCATGAAATCCATGGCTACGCCAACCACAATCAACAGGGATGTTCCGCCGAAATAAAACGGCACGCTGAACTTGCTGATCAGGACCATTGGCAGCACGCAGACCGCGGACACATAAAACGCTCCCCACAATGTAATACGGGACAGCACTCTGTCAATGTATTCGCGAGTACGGTTCCCCGGACGAATGCCCGGGATAAAACCGCCCTGCTTCTGAATATTCTCGGCAATTCCCTTGGGATCAAACATGATCGCCGTGTAGAAATAGCAGAAGAATATGATTATTCCAATGAACAACAAGTTGTAGACAATGGAAGTTGGGCTCATGAAGGCTGCAAAATCTTGCAGGAACTCGTTATTGGAGAACTGTGCAAGCGTTGCAGGGAACATCAGTATGGATGAAGCAAAGATCGGAGGAATAACACCAGCGGTGTTGATCTTCAACGGCAGATGCGTTGTCTGCCCACCGAACATGCGACGTCCTTGCTGACGTTTGGCATAGTGAATCGGAATCCTGCGCTGCCCTCTTTCCATAAACACGATGAAAGCCAAAGTGACGATCATCACGAGTATCAGAAAGAGCAGAATGAACAGGGTGATTTCACCGACGGTCATCAACTGGATAGTATTAATCACTGCGGCCGGAAGACCCGCGATAATACCAGCGTAAATGATCAGGGAGATACCGTTTCCGATTCCCTTTTCAGTCATTTGCTCACCCAGCCACATCAGGAATACGGTCCCAGCAGTCAGCGTCAAGATGGTAATCAACTTGAAACTGATGCCGGAGAACAGCACCATGGGCGCGCCCGTGGGGCTACTCATCGACTCAAGACCAGTGGCAATGGCAAAGCCCTGCACGATGGTGATGAGTACGGTCCCGTACCTGGTGTACTGGGTTATTTTTTTCCGTCCGGCCTCGCCTTCCTCCTTTTGGAGGCGCTTCAGCTCGGGCGACACGACGGTCAGGAGCTGAAGAATAATCGACGCCGAAATGTAGGGCATGATGCCCAGTGCGAAGATGGACATATTGGACAGTCCACCGCCCGAGAACATATCGAATATCCCGAAGAGGGTGTTCTGCGCCTGGGCGAAAAACTCCGTCAGAGCCGCACTGTCAACGCCGGGAATAGGTATATGAATGCCCATCCGGTAGACAGCAAGCAGTGCGAACGTCCAGAGCAGCTTTTTACGCAGCTCTGGCAATCGGGCAATATTATCAACTCCTGACATCGTATCAATACCCTTCGAGTAGAGTGTTAAGCTTCAATGGCCTTGGCGGTACCGCCGGCCTTGGCAATTTTCTCGGCTGCAGACGCACTGAAGCGATGAGCTTCAATGGTCACGGCCTGAGCAACATCACCAGTCCCGAGCACTTTGACCGGGGCGTTGTTCTTGACAACACCACGTTCATACATGTCGTTCAAAGTGATTTCTGCCTTGCCTTCGAACAGGGCCATCAGTCGGCCAACGTTCACAGCTTGGTACTCTTCGCGGAAGGGATTCTTGAATCCGCGCTTAGGCAGACGACGAGCCAGAGGCATCTGGCCGCCTTCAAATCCAGGACGAACACCACCGCCGGAGCGAGCATTCTGTCCCTTATGGCCTTTGCCGGATGTCTTGCCCCAGCCTGAGCCGGAACCACGACCAATCCGTTTGCGATTCTTGTATTCTTCCGGGAAGGCGTAGAGTTCATGCAGTTTCATTATTCCACTACCTCCACCAGGTGTCTAACCTTATAGATCATGCCACGAATAACCGGAGTGTCTTCGTGCTCTTTGACCTGGCTGATGCGACGCAAGCCCAATGCTTCCAGGGTTCTCACCTGGTCAGGCTTGCAGCCGATCTTGCTTTTGATCTGTTTTACTTTAATCACGGCGATCTCCTTTACTTTCTCGGCGTAGATACCGGGACACCGCGCAGGGCGGACATTTCCTCGGCACTCCGCAGGGACTCCAGACCAGCCATGGTGGCACGCAGCACGTTGTGCGGATTATTTGTTCCAATAGCCTTAGTCAGGATATCATGAACGCCAATGGCTTCCATGATTGCACGAACAGGACCACCAGCAATAATACCGGTACCACGACTTGCAGGCTTCAACATAACGCGGCCTGCGCCATACCGTCCAAGAACCTCATACGGAAGAGTGCCGTCGAGCAAAGGAACATTGATCATGTTCTTCTTCGCTCGTTCAGACGCCTTGCGGATGGCTTCGGGGACTTCATTAGCCTTACCCAAACCATAACCGACTCCACCTTCACCGTCTCCGACGACCACCAGGCAGCTGAAGCTGAAACGGCGGCCACCCTTGACAACTTTGGCGACGCGATTGAGGTAGACGATCTTTTCAATCAATCCACTATCATTCTGTTCCATTGTTCTTTCCTAGCTACCTAGAATTTAAGCCCGGCTTCACGGGCGCCGTCGGCAAGAGCTTTTACCTTGCCGTGATAGATATATCCACTCCGGTCAAAGACACAGGTCTCAATTTTCTTGGCCAAAGCGGCTTCGGCAATAGCCTTACCCACTTTGGTTGCAGAGTCCTTGTTGGCCTTGAGAGTCTCGCCATCCTTGTTCAGCACTTGCGTGCTGGAGGAGGCCAGAGTCACACCGTTCACGTCATCGACCAACTGAGCATACAGATGCTGGTTGGACCGATACACGACCAAACGAGGCCTGACTTCGGTTCCGGATATTTTCTTTCTGATGCGGGGCTTCCGAAGAAGCCTCTGTGCATTTTTGCTTTTACTCATTGACTTATACCCCTACTTAGCGCCGGACTTACCAGCCTTACGGCGGATGTATTCGTCAGTGTACTTAATGCCCTTGCCCTTGTAGGGTTCCGGCGGACGTACACGGCGGATTTGTGCCGCGACTTCTCCAACAAGTTGCTTATCGAGGCCTTCAATGGTCAGCTTAGAGCCTTCCGCCTTGGCTTCGAGACCGGCAGGCAAATCGAACTCGACCGGATGTGAAAATCCGACGTTCAGCACGATTTTTTTACCCTGTACGGACACCTTGTAACCTACACCGATCACTTCCAAGGCCTTGGAAAAGCCCTTGGTCACGCCATCAATGCAGTTGGCAAGCAAGGTCCGACGAAGACCATGCTGACCACGCGCTTGGCGAGAATCATCAGTACGGGAGACATACACCTTGCCATCCTCGATCTTATACTCAACGGTCGGGTGGACCGGAGTCTGCAAGGTCCCCTTCGGGCCCTTAACCTGGATCTCGGAGGCTCCAACAGATACCTCAACACCCGCAGGGATGTCGATGGGATTCTTTCCTATACGAGACATAGTGGAACCTCTTTACCAGATTTCGCAGAGCAGCTCGCCGCCAACATTGGCCTCTTTGGCCTTGGCACCTTCAAGCAACCCTTTGGATGTGGACACGATACAAATACCGATGCCGTTCTGGACTCGGGGGATATCAGAAGCACCTACGTATACGCGACGACCGGGCTTACTGACCTTTTTGAGGCCAGTAATAAGCGGTTTTCCGTCAACGTACTTGAGGGTAATACTGATGTCCCTGTCCTCGACAGCGTAGTCGGTGATATAACCTTCTTCCTTCAAAATACCCGCGATGGAAGACTTCATCTTGGAAGTCGGGATAGCGACATCTTTATGATATGCGCCATACGCATTCCGAATGCGGGTCAACATGTCGGCTACAGGATCAACAACAGCCATTTCATTTCTCCTTAATTACCAGCTCGCCTTGCGGACGCCGGGAAGTTCTCCAGCGAGAGCCTTGTTACGGAAGCAAATACGGCAGATGCCATAATGCCTCAGAAAAGCTCGAGGACGGCCACAAATCGGACAACGATTATATGCGCGGACCTTGAACTTGGGTTTGCGGCGTGCCTTAACACGTAAGCTTGTTTTGGCCACTTTCCGTCCTCCTACTTTTTAAAGGGCATACCGAGCAGATCGAGGAGGCTTTTGCCTTCCTTATCGGTCTTAGCGGTCGTGCACACTGTCACGTTCATGCCCTTCACCATCTCTACTCTATCAATGTCAAGCTCAGGGAAGATGGTGTGTTCCTTGATGCCCATTGTGAAGTTACCACGACCGTCAAAACCACGATCAGGGATACCGCGAAAGTCGCGGACACGGGGCAGAGCAAAGCTCACGAGCTTGTCAAAAAAGTCCCACATTACATCGCCGCGCAAAGTGACGCGAGTACCGACCGGCAGACCTTCGCGCAGCTTGAACTGAGCGATGGACTTTTTTGCCAGGGTCACAACGGCTTTTTGGCCTGCGATGGCGGTCAATTCCTTCACAGCGGGTTCGATGAGCTTGCTATTCTGGCTCGCTTCACCAAGTCCGATGTTCAAGGAGATCTTCGTCATGCGAGGAATCTCCATGGAAGAGGAATAACCGTACTCTTTCAAGAGTTCGGGGACGACCTTTTCATTATATACTGTCTCGAGACGTGTCATACTGATACCTACTTGAAGGTTTCGTTGCACTTCTTGCAGAAGCGAACCTTCTTTCCATCTTCAGTCTTCTTGTACCCGACCCGCGTGGGCTTGGTGCATGCGTCGCATACAATAGCCACATTGGATACATGGATCGGGGCTTCCTTCTCGATAATACCGCCGGGTTGCTGGGCATAGGGGTTGGCTTTGGTGTGGCGCTGGACCATATTCACCTTCTCAACCAGGACTTTGTCCTGCTTCTTGAGAATCTTCAACACCTTACCGATCTTACCCTTGTCCTTGCCGGCGATGACCATGACTTTGTCGTCTTTGCGAATTTTAGTCTTCATCATCATATCCTTACAGGACCTCGGGAGCGAGGGAAACGATCTTCATGAAGCCGGCTGCACGCAGTTCACGGGCCACGGGTCCGAAAATACGGGTTCCCACAGGATCCATGCCTGAGTTAAGCAGAACGGCGGAATTGTTGTCGAACTTGATGTAGGAACCGTCGGGACGACCGAGTTCCTTCTTGGTGCGAACGACAACTGCCTTCATGACCGAGCCCTTCTTCACTTTGGAATGGGGCATGGCCTCTTTGACGGACACTACAATAATATCACCGACGCTGGCGTAACGGCGCTTGGAACCACCAAGCACCTTGATGCACAGGACCTCTTTGGCCCCAGAGTTGTCAGCAACGTCGAGTCTGGATTCAACTTGTATCATGTTTCCTCCTAAACCTAGACGGCCTTTTCGAGAATTTGCACCAAATGCCACCGTTTACGGCGGGACATGGGCCTCGATTCGACAATCTGCACCTTGTCGCCAACACCACAATCATTAGCCGGATCATGGGCCATGAATTTTTTGCGGCGGCGAATGTACTTCTTCAGCAGCGGATGCTTCACCAGTGTCTCGACACGGACGACAATCGTCTTGTCTGCCTTGTCGGAGATCACCAAGCCGGTGAGCACGCGCTTGTTGCCTTGGTATTTAAACTCAGCCATTTCTCTACGCTCCCTGTCGTTCCCGCTGAATAGTCAGGATACGGGCGATAGTCTTTTTGAGGCCAACAAGAGTCTGTGTGTTCTCGAGCTGAGCTGTGGCATGCTTGAAACGCATGGAAAACAACTCATTCCGAGATTCAGTCAGTTTCTCGTTTAACTTGGCGTCATCCAGTTCACGAAGTTCTTTGGAAGTCAGCATTTACAGACCCTCCTTCACAACGATGGATGTCTTGATCGGCAGCTTGTAAGAAGCGCGCTTGAGTGCTTCCTTGGCCAACTCGATGTCAACACCTTTAACTTCGTACATAATACGACCCGGTTTCACCGGCGCAACCCAACCATCGGGAGCGCCTTTACCCTTACCCATGCGGACTTCCGCGGGCTTGGAGGTGACGGGGAAATCAGGGAAGATGCGGATCCAGACTTTACCGCCGCGCTTGATGTGCCGCATAATAGCGACACGGGCGGATTCGATTTGCTGGGCTGTAATCTTTCCGTGCTCCAATGCCTTCAGGCCGATATCGCCGAAGGACACACTGTTACCCCGTTGGGCCTTGCCTCTGAGGCGGCCTTTCTGCCGCTTTCTGAATTTTACTCTTTTTGGAGCAAGCATTACTGTTCTACCTCTTTGTCCAGAATCTCACCCTTGAAAATCCAGACCTTGACTCCGATCACGCCGTACGTAGTAGCTGCTTCGGCGAAACCATAGTCGATGTCGGCACGGAGTGTGTGCAAAGGCACACGCCCATCACGGTACCATTCGGCGCGTGCGATTTCGGCGCCAGCCAGGCGACCTGCACATGCGACCTTGATACCCTCTCCACCGAATTTCCTGGCAAGGCCCACCGTACGCTTCATGGCACGGCGGAAGGCAATTCGACGTTCAAGCTGCTGGGCAATGTTCTCAGCTACGAGCTGAGCTTCAACCTCCGGTCGACGGATCTCGTTGACCTCAATGGTGAATTCAGTTTGAAACTTGTTGCGCAATTCTTCACGCAACTTTTCTATCTCGACACCTTTACGACCGATAACAATACCGGGACGTGCAGTGTGGATGATCAGGCGCATCTTGCCGCCGGCCCGCTCGATTTCGATACGGGCAACGCCAGCTTGATACAATTTTTTCTTAACGAACTTGCGTACCTGGTCGTCCTGAAGAACGAACGCAGGATAGTCCTTTTTGCTGTACCAGCGGGACAGCCAGTTCTTGTTATACCCCAGACGAAAACCGTAAGGATGTACTTTCTGTCCCATATTACTGTTCCTTCACTACGATTGTAATGTGGCTGGTACGCTTCCTGATGCGATAGGCGCGGCCCATGGCACGCGGCTGGATACGCTTCCAGGTAGGACCTTCGTTAACCATGACCGAATCAACGATCAGGGAATCAACATCAACGCCGGGCATCTGTTCCGCATTGGAAATAGCGGAAAAGAGCACCTTGCTGAGAATTTTGGCAGCTTTCTTCGGAGTGAACCGGAGAATGTTGAGCGCGTCTTCCACGCCCTTGCCTTTAATATTCTCGGCAACAAGACGAGTCTTGCGCGGAGATACACGGATGAATTTAGAGACTGCTTTAGCTTCCATGATGTCCTCCTAACCTACTTCTTCTTATCGGCAAGATGGCCGAAGTAAGTACGGGTCGGGGAAAATTCACCCAATTTGTGTCCGACCATATTTTCGGTAACGAACACGGGGATGAACTTACGACCATTATGGACAGCGAAAGTCATACCGACCATCTCAGGGACGATCGTGGAACGGCGGGACCAAGTTTTGATCACGCGGCGATCCTGATTTTCAGCAGCCACTTGAATTTTCTTTATCAGGTGCCCGTCAAGGAACGGACCCTTTTTAAGAGATCTAGGCATTAGTTATACTCCTACTTCTGGCCGCGGCGTTTGACGATGAGCTTCGAGGAAGCCTTCTTCGTATTCCGGGTCTTGTAACCCTTGGCCGGGGTACCCCACGGGGAAACCGGATGACGACCACCGGAACTACGACCTTCACCACCACCCAACGGGTGATCGATCGGGTTCATTGCCACACCACGAACTTTCGGGCGACGACCGAGCCAACGGTTACGGCCAGCTTTACCGATCTTGATTTTCTCATGTTGAATATTTCCAACCTGACCGACTGTGGCACAACATGTGGCCAGGATCTTGCGAACCTCACCAGAAGGCATCCGCAGAAGAGCATATTTGCCTTCTTTGGCGACCAGCTGTGCATAGGTACCGGCTGCACGGCAGAACTGTCCACCCTTTCCAGGATGCAGTTCGATGTTGTGCACGATGGTACCTGTCGGAATCCGGGTCAGGTCCATGGCGTTACCGGGCTTGATGTCAGCACCTTCACCAGCAACGATGGAATCACCCTGATTCAGGCCGACAGGGGCCAGGATATACCGTTTCTCGCCATCGACGTAATGCAAAAGAGCAATACGAGCGCTGCGATTCGGATCATATTCAATCTCGGCAACCGTGGCAGGAACGCCAACCTTGTTGCGTTTGAAATCAATGAGACGGTACAGAGTCTTGTGTCCTCCACCGCGACGGCGCATGGTGACACGACCATTATTATTACGGCCAGACTTTTTCGTCAGGCCCTTTGTCAACGACCTCTCGGGAGTGGTCCTGGTGATCTCGGCGAAATCGGAGATCGTCTGGAACCGACGACCCGGAGAAGTAGGCTTCAACTTACGGGTTGCCATGGTTACACTCCTTCGAATATTTCGATTTTGTCACCGACAGCAAGCTTGACGTATGCCTTCTTGTAGCCGGAAATCCGACCACCAGTGGAACGACCAAACTTCTTGCGGGGCATTGCTTTCTTCCGGACAATATTCACTGACTCGACTTTGACGTCGAAGGCTGTCTCAACGGCCTTCTTCACCTCGATCTTGTTGGAATCGGGGTGGACGTAGAAAGAGACGTGATTGGATTGCTCTTTTGCATCGTTGGCCTTTTCAGAAACAACGGGCTTGAGCAGAACTTGTGAATAATCCATTACTTCAACCTCTCTTGAACGTCTTGCGCGGCGGCCTCGAGCATAACCAGCTCGGGGTACAGCAGCACGTCGTAAACATTCAGCTTGTCGGCTTCAATAACCTTGATATGGGGCATATTCCTGACGGACAGCTCCAAATTCTTATCAACGTCTTTGGCGACGATAAGCGTCTTGGTCATGCCGAGCTTCTCAGCAACAGCTGCAAAGGCCTTGGTTTTGATCTCTGCGAGATCGATGGTGTTGACCACGGTAATCTTCTCTTCAGAAGCACGGGAGGACAATGCCATCTTCAGGGCCAATTTGCGAACCTTTTTATTGACTTTGAAGGAGTAATCGCGGGGCTGCGGGCCAAAGGTGGTTGCACCACCGCGCCACAGAGGCGAACGGACGGAGCCGGCACGAGCACGGCCTGTGCCCTTCTGCCGCCAAGGCTTGCGACCGCCACCGGTCTTCAAAGCACGATTCTTAGTAGCGTGGGTTCCCTGACGCTGTGAAGCGCGCTGGGCGCGGACAACGTGGTTGAGGATTTCAGGCATGATTTCTACCTCGAAAACCTCAGGGGCCAACTCGAAGTCACCCACTTTCGTATTATTCTGATCTACAACTTGTATTTTAGCCATGACGTATACCTCTTAGCCGTTCTTGCGGATCATCACGAGGCCGTTGTTGGGACCGGGCACCTGGCCCTTGACCAACAGGACATTGTCCTCGGGCCTGACATCGACGATTTCCACGTTGCTCAAGGTTACACGTGCATTACCCATCTGTCCGGGCATTTTCTTGCCCTTCCAGACGCGGCCCGGGAAAGTGGCATTACCGACAGAACCGGGAACGCGGTGAACTTTCTCAGCACCATGGGAGGCACGGGAGCCAGCGAAGTTGTGACGCTTCATGACACCCTGGAAACCCTTACCCTTGGAGGTACCTGTAATCTTGACCTTTTCACCGGCGGCAAAGATGTCGACGGTAATTTCCTGGCCCAGTTCGTATTCTGCAACCGCTTCAAGGGGAAATTCCTTGAGTGTACGGTAGAGATCCTTACCGGCCTTTGCCATATGGCCTTTCATGGGCTTGTTCACTTTGCGTTCGGCAATGGAATCATAACCGAGCTGCAAAGCGTTGTAGCCTTCATTATCCGTGGTCTTGATCTGCATGACCGGGCAAGGACCAGCCTTGATTACGGTCACAGGACAAATCGTACCATCGTCCTTGAATATGCGTGTCATGCCCAGCTTTTTGCCAAGCAATCCGAGAGTCTTAGCCATAACTATACTCCTAGAGCTTGATCTCGACGTCAACGCCTGCGGGCAAGGAAAGCTTGCCAAGAGCGTCAACAGTCTGCTGAGTGGGTTCAAGAATATCCAGAAGACGCTTGTGAATACGCATTTCAAACTGCTCACGAGACTTTTTGTCAACGTGAACAGACTTCTGAACAGTGGTACGATGTATGTCGGTGGGCAGCGGCACAGGGCCGGCAATTGCCGCACCCGTATTCCGAGCGGTGTCAACGATTTCGGTGACAGCCTTATCAAGAATACGGTAATCGTATGATCTCAATTTAATTCTGATGCGATCGCTCGCCATCGAAGCAGCCATAGTGCTTTCTCCTCAAAGGATTTATCTTTGCCCGTGCCATAATTACTCACAGCACGATTTATTGCAGCGGTCGGGTTAAATACACCCGCCCCGCTACACTGTCAAGCAAAGGGAAAATCCTCGGCTCTACGTTAATCTTTTCCGTTCATCAATTCTTCGGCCAAGCTGTTCGGCAACTTCTCGTAATGATCGAACTGCATGGTGAATGTCGCGCGGCCCTGGGTCTTCGAACGAAGATCCGTAGCGTATCCGAACATTTCGGAAAGCGGGACAAACGACCGAACGACCTGAACACCTGTGCGGGCTTCCATTTCACCCACGCGTCCACGACGACCGTTCAAGTCACCCATGACATCACCAAGATAGTCTTCAGGGGTCACAACTTCCACCGACATGATCGGCTCGAGAAGGACCGGCTTGGCACCTTTGCAGGCTTGTTTGATAGCCTGAGAACCGGCAATGTAGAAGGCCTGTTCGCTTGAATCGACTTCATGATAGGAGCCGTACACAAGCTTGACCTTCACATCGACAACCGGGAAACCGGCGACGATACCGTTCTTCATGGCATCTTTAATGCCCTTATCAACAGCGGGAATGTATTCCTTGGGAATCACGCCGCCCTTGATTTCGTCCACGAATTCGTACCCTTTCTCAGGATTGGGTTCAACTTCGAGAACAACGTGGCCATACTGACCACGACCACCAGACTGTTTGGCATGTTTGACATCAACCTTTTTCGGTGCGGAGATGGTCTCTCTGTACGCAACGCGGGGCGCGCCCACATTGGCGTTCACGTTGAACTCCCTGAGGAGACGATCAACAATGATTTCGAGATGCAACTCGCCCATTCCGGCGATCAGAGTCTGTCCGGTTTCCTCATCACCCTTGACGCGGAAAGACGGATCTTCCTTGGCAAGTTTGACGAGAGCCGCGGACAATGTGTCACGGTCTGCCTTAGTCTTGGGTTCAATAGCCACTTCGATAACCGAATCAGGGATGTCCAAGGACTCAAGCACGACTGCGTGTTTGAGATCGGACATGGTATCGCCAGTGGCTACGTATTTGAGGCCGACGGCGGCGACAATGTCACCGGCGAATGCCTCTTTTATTTCTTCACGCTTGTTGGCGTGCATTTTCAAGAGACGACCAATGCGTTCTTTCTTGCCGGTTGCAGCGTTCATGACAGTGTCACCGCTGACGATCTTACCGGAGTAGATACGCAAAAAGGTCAGATGGCCAACAAAGGGGTCGGTCATCAGTTTGAAGGCAAGTGCTGCGAGCGGCTTATCGTCGTCGCAGGGGCACTCGATCTCTTCTTCGGTGTCGGGGTCGATGCCTTTCATGGTCTCGATATCGAGCGGAGAAGGCATGTAATCGACAACGGCGTCGAGCAACGGCTGTACACCCTTGTTACGGAATGCGGTGCCGCACAGCACGGGGCAGATGGTCAGGCTGTTCGTCGCCTTACGCACGCCCTCGCGCAGTTCGTCGGGAGTCAATTCCTCGTCAGCCATGTACCTTTCAAGAAGCACTTCGTCTTCTTCTGCAATGGCTTCGATCATCTCGGAACGCATCAGTTCATATTGATCCTGAAGGTCTGCCGGGACGTCAACGGTGGAGAAGCTGGCACCATGATCTTTATGATCATAGATGTATGCCTTGCCTTCGATGAGATCGACAACACCTTGGAATTCGTCCTCTGCACCGATAGGCAACTGGACAGGCACGGCCTTAGCACCGAGACGAGTCCTCATCATGTCAACGCAACGGAAGAAATCCGCACCAGTGCGGTCCATCTTGTTGACAAATGCCATGCGGGGCACGTCGTACCGATCCGCCTGGCGCCACACCGTTTCGGACTGAGGTTCAACTCCGGCCACGGAGTCGAAGACGGCTATGGCGCCGTCAAGGACGCGCAGTGCGCGCTCAACTTCCATGGTGAAGTCAACGTGACCAGGTGTGTCAATAATGTTGACACGATGGTCCCGCCACATACAAGTGGTTGCAGCAGACGTGATAGTGATACCACGTTCCTGCTCCTGAACCATCCAGTCCATGGTTGCTTCGCCATCGTGAACTTCACCGATCTTATGGGAAACACCGGTGTAAAACAAAATGCGCTCTGTAGTGGTCGTCTTGCCCGCATCGATGTGAGCCATGATACCAATATTGCGCTGTTTATCTCTGGGTACTTTTCTCGCCACTGTAATACTCCGTGACTACCAGCGGTAGTGGGCAAAAGCTTTATTCGCTTCGGCCATCTTGTGGGTATCTTCGCGCTTTTTGACGGCGCCGCCACGGTTATTGAATGCGTCGAGGAGTTCTCCGGACAGACGGGCAACCATGCCCTTCTCTCCGCGACCGCGCGCATATCCGATCAGCCAACGAATGGCGAGAGCGGTTTGACGGTCAGGACGAACTTCCAAGGGTACCTGATAGGTAGCACCACCGACACGACGGGATTTGACTTCCAGAGCTGGACGAATGTTGTCCAAGCACTTTTCGAAGGCCTTCAAAGGCTCTTCGTTCGTCTTGTTGGCCAGGGTTTCAATTGCCTGGTAGAAAATTCTTTCAGCAGTGCTTTTCTTACCGTCCAGCATCAGACGGTTGATGAAGCGAGTAATGAGTTTGCTGCCGTACACGGGGTCCGGCAGAATCTGTCTCTTTTGGACAGGACCTTTACGAGGCATTTTTTTCTCCTTGAGTTCATCCGGGGGGACATTATTTCAGGCAGCCTCCGCCCTACTTTGTCATCCCTCCCCGGGCATTAAAAAAGGCTTAACCTATTTAGGACGCTTGGTGCCGTACTTGGAACGACCACGACGACGATCATCAACACCAGAGGTATCGAGAGTACCGCGGACAATGTGGTAACGGACACCGGGCAAGTCTTTTACACGACCGCCGCGGATAAGTACCACGGAGTGTTCCTGAAGGTTATGGCCTTCACCACCGATATAAGCGGTGACTTCCATGCCGTTGGTCAGACGCACACGAGCAACCTTACGAAGCGCGGAGTTCGGCTTCTTAGGGGTTGTGGTGTACACTCTGGTGCAAACACCGCGGCGCTGAGGGCATTCCATCAAGGCCGGGGTCTTCTTCCGTTTGGACTGCGCTTTGCGGCCACTACGGATGAGTTGGTTAATGGTGGGCATTCATCCTCCAATCATTAGTTAATAGATTACCCACGCGCAAATACTGCGCAAAGAGGACCGCAAGTAATCCAAAAACTCGGGGCTTGTCAAGTAAATCGCCCAGAACTTCCAGAATACTTTTGGGTTTTCGTATAAAAAAAAGTTGGAGGGGTCCAACCCCTCCAACTTTTTTCATCAATTTTCCACGGTTGAAACCGTGTTATTATCTTTGTACATTTAGGCTTCTTGGGCGACGTCGACCAGCAACGGACTTTCTTCAAGTTCCTCAAGGAATTTGTCAGCGCGTTCCTCTTGTTCAGGAACCGCAATCCGCGATTGGGTATATTTACGGAAGCCGGTACCAGCAGGTACCAGACGACCAACAATGACGTTTTCTTTCAAGCCGCGCAAATGGTCGCATTTACCCTTCATGGACGCCTCGGTCAAAACCTTGGTCGTTTCCTGGAAGGAAGCTGCGGAGATAAAGGAATCCGTTGACAAGGAAGCCTGCGTGATACCCAAGACCAATGTCTGGGCCACAGCCGGCGTCTCGCCCTTGGCGACCGCCTTGGCATTCTCTTCCATGAACCGCAGTTTGTCCACCTGCTCTCCCATCAGGAAAGGAGTTGAACCCGGATCAATAATGGAGACCTTTTTAAGCATTTGCCGCACAATAATTTCAATATGCTTATCGTTGATATTAACACCCTGGAAACGATACACATCCTGAATTTCTTCAACCAGGTACCGAGCCAGGTATTTTTCACCCTTGATTCGCAGGATATCATGCAGTTCGGGGTTGCCTTCAGTCAGCAGGTCACCTGCTTCAACAAAGTCGGCTTCCTGAACCGTGATATGTTTACCCTTGGGAATAAGGAATTCCTGGACATCGCCAGTCTCAGGCGTCACGACAACCTTGCGTTTACCCTTGGTCTCGGGACCGAAGGTGACAATGCCGTCAATGGAGGAAACCACACCCATATCCTTGGGCTTGCGGACCTCAAACAGCTCTGCGACGCGAGGAAGACCACCAACGATATCCTTGGTCTTGGAAGACTCACGAGGCTTACGAGCGATAACATCACCCGCCTGCACCGCATCGCCGTCCTTGACCATCAGAATAGCACCGACAGGCATGGCAAAGTTGGCGTCGATCTCAGTACCAGGTCGTTTGACCGGGACACCGTCTTCACCCAACAGACCGACCGAAGGACGGTAGTTGGTTGTCCGGTATTCCATGATCGTAAAGGATGCCTTGGATGTCCGGTCTTCCTGCACCGTCTTTCCTTCAACGATATCCTTGAACTTGATGGTACCAGAAACGTCAACAATGAACGGTTCCATATATGGATCCCATTCAGCCAAGGGGACACCCTTCTTGACGTCCTGCCCTTCTTCAACCAACAGACGAGCACCGGACGGCAACGTGTATTTCTCACGTTCACGTCCCTGTTCGTCAACGATTCCCACCTGACAACTCTTGCCGAGCACCATCTTGTGCCCTTCAGCGTTGACAACGGTCCGCATACGGGAAGTCACGATGCGTCCATTGTGCTGGGATTCAATGTTGGACGATTCAATTTCCTTGGATGCAGTACCACCAATATGGAAGGTACGCATGGTCAACTGGGTTCCGGGTTCACCAATGGACTGGGCGGCAATAATACCGACCGTTTCACCGACGTTGACCAGATGCCCACGAGCCAGATCACGACCATAGCACATGGCGCAGATGCCATGTTTGGCCTTACATGTCAGGCCGGACCGAATCACAATGGAATTGATACCGGATTCATCAAGCTTTTTGGCATAAACTTCATCAATAATCGTGTTGGCAGGAATCAGCAATTCGCCAGAATCCTCATCAAAAGTGTCAAACATGGTCACACGACCTTCGACACGTTCGGCCAGACGCTGCTTGATTTCACCGCCCTTCATGAAGTGACCGATTTCGAGACCGTCAACAGTCCCGCAATCAATTTCGGAAATGGTCACATCCTGCACAACATCCACCAGACGACGAGTCAGATATCCTGAGTTCGCGGTCTTCAGTGCGGTATCGGCCAAACCTTTACGAGCACCGTGAGTGGAGATGAAGTACTGGAGGACCGACAACCCTTCACGGAAGGAAGCGGTAATCGGGCTTTCGATGATCTCACCAGACGGCTTGGCCATCAAACCACGCATACCAGCCAACTGACGCATCTGGTCCTGGTTACCACGAGCACCGGATGTCGCCATCATGTAAATCGGGTTGAAGCTGGAGTTGACCTCTGTCTTCCCGGTCTTGGGATCGGTCAGAATATCAGTCGACATTTCCTGCATCATTTCATTGGAAATGTCGTTGGTCACCTTGGTCCAGACGTCAACAACCTTGTTATATTTTTCCGTTCTGGTGATAATACCGTCCTGGAACTGATTTTCGATCTCGTCAACTTCAGCGTTGGCGGTCGAAAGCATTCCAGCCTTGGCATCAGGAATCTTGAGGTCCTTCACACCAATGGTCACACCAGCGCGGGTCGCAAATTCGTACCCGAGATCCTTGATCCTGTCACACAGAATGACTGTCGCCTTGGTTCCGGCCAAGCGATATGCGCCGGTCACCAATGCAGCAATATTTTTCTTGTTCAGTACGCAGTTGACCAACTTGAACGGCACCTTGTCAGGCAACAGCTCGGATACAATGATACGTCCGGTCGTCGTTTCGACCAGCTCACCATTAATACGAACCGTGATCCGTGCATGGATACCAACCGCTCCGAAGTCATACGCCGAGATCACTTCCTCCGAATTGGAGAAAATCATGCCCTCACCCTTTTCAAACGAACGGGGTGTGGTCAGATAGTACAACCCGAGGACGATGTCCTGAGACGGGTTAATGATCGGCGTTCCGTTGGACGGGCTCAGAATGTTGTTGGTGCTCATCATCAGCACGCGGCACTCAATCTGCGCTTCCATGGACAGCGGAACGTGAACAGCCATCTGGTCACCATCGAAGTCAGCGTTGTACGCGGAACAAACGAGGGGATGCAGACGGATGGCCTTTCCTTCGACCAACAGCGGCTCAAACGCCTGAATACCCAATCTATGCAGAGTCGGCGCACGGTTGAGCATGATCGGATATTCGCGAACCACGTCTTCCAGGATATCCCAGACGACCAGGTCTTCGCGTTCGACCATCTTCTTGGCGGATTTGATGGTGGTAGCCAACTCACGCTTTTCAAGCTCGGAATAAATGAACGGCTTGAAGAGTTCGAGTGCCATCTTCTTGGGCAGACCGCACTGGTGCAGTTTAAGCTTCGGACCGACAACAATAACGGAACGGCCCGAATAATCAACACGTTTACCCAGTAGGTTCTGACGGAAACGGCCTTGCTTACCCTTAATCATGTCAGACAAGGATTTCAGCGGGCGACCATTGGTGCCGGTAATGGCACGGCCACGACGACCGTTGTCGAACAATGCGTCAACAGCTTCCTGCAACATCCGTTTTTCGTTCCGGATGATGATTTCAGGAGCACCCAGCTCCAGCAGCCGTTTCAGACGATTGTTCCTGTTGATAACACGACGGTACAAATCATTGAGGTCGGATGTGGCAAAACGGCCACCATCCAAAGGAACCAACGGACGGAGTTCTGGCGGAATGATGGGAATCACTTCCAAAATCATCCATTCAGGCTTGTTCCCTGATTGCAGGAACGCCTCAACGATCTTCAGTCGCTTGGTAATTTTCTTTTTCTTGGTCTGCGACCGGGTGGTCTGAGACTCTTCACGCAGTTCGGCACGCAATGTCGGCAGATCAAGTGCCTGCAACATCGTGCGAACGGTTTCAGCGCCCATGCCAACGGTCAAAGCATCTTCACCAAAATGGTCGATAACCTGGAAGTACTGATCTTCAGACACGACCTGATGCACCTTGAGCGGGGTTTCACCCGGATCAAGAACAATGAACGAGTCGAAGTACAAAACCTTTTCCAAGTCGGCCATGGTGATGTCCAGCAAGGTACCAATCTTGGAAGGCAGCGTCTTCAGGAACCATATGTGTGCAACAGGTGCGGCAAGCTCGATATGCCCCATGCGTTCACGACGCACTTTGGAGGCAATGACTTCAACACCGCACTTCTCACAAACGATACCACGGTGCTTCATGCGCTTGTACTTGCCGCAGTTGCACTCGTAGTCCTTCACGGGACCGAAAATCTTGGCACAAAAAAGGCCATCACGTTCCGGTTTGAAAGTACGGTAGTTGATGGTTTCAGGCTTTTTAACCTCACCGTAGGACCATTCTCGAATGGTCTCCGGCGCAGCAATGGATATCTGGATAGCCTTCAAATTACGCCCTTGGGCAGCAGCATTCGGCGCTCCACGCAATGTGAACAGATCGTCCAACGTCATGGATATCCCCTATCGTAAAATGTTATTTCATGCCCGGCCGATCATTCGACCGGCCGGGCCTATTACCTTGGTAGCAATCCGACCTTAGTCAACCAGCGGTTTCATCTTTGGAGAAACAGCGGGACCAGCCGGACGCTTGCGGTCCTCATAATGCAGTGTCACATCAAGACCCAGCGACATGAGTTCCTTGACCAAAACGTTGAAGGATTCCGGCAAGCCGGCTTCCAGGAAATTGTCGCCCTTAACGATTTTCTCGTACATCTTCACACGGCCCTGCACATCGTCAGACTTGACGGTGAGGAACTCCTGCAACAGATAGGCGGCTCCATAGGCCTCAAGGGCCCAGACTTCCATCTCACCCAGACGCTGGCCACCGAACTGGGCTTTACCGCCCAACGGCTGCTGCGTGACGAGAGAATACGGTCCCGTGGAACGGGCGTGAATTTTCTCATCAACCAGGTGATGCAATTTCAACATATACATAATGCCAACAGTGACCCGGTTGTAGAAGGGATCACCAGTCCGGCCATCATATAGAATGAATTTACCGTCCGAAGCGAGTCCGGCTTTTTCCAGCCAACCCCAGATGCCTTCTTCGTTGGCACCATCAAACACGGGTGTTTTGGCAACAATACCATTTTTCAATTTTTTCACGGCTTCGACGAACTCTTCATCAGTCATACTGTCGATGAGTTCAGTCATATCGGCTGTATCAAGGATGTCTTTGACGTCCTCACGCATGGAAGCAATCGAATTGCCGCTTTCTTCCATCATTTGCGTGACCTGCTGACCGAGCTTGCGACCGGCCATACCCAAGTGGGTTTCCATGATCTGCCCGATGTTCATACGAGAAGGTACACCCAGCGGATTCAAAACGATATCCATGGGAGTTCCATCTTCGAAGAACGGCATATCTTCCTCGGGGAGGATATTGGAAACAACACCCTTGTTACCGTGACGGCCAGCCATCTTATCACCCACGCTCAGCTTACGCTTCACGGCGACGTAGACCTTGACCATCTTGATGACGCCCGGAGGCAGATCGTCACCTTCGGTGACTTTCTCGCGCTTGACATCATATATATGATTAATAAAAGCGACCTGCTGCTCGTAATCCGCAACAATCAATCTGATCTGATCGTTGATGTCTTTATCAAAGATGCTGAGCATCCTCTTGACCGGAACGGCATCAAGGGCTTCACGTTCAATAATTTCACCGACAGCACCGAGTTTCACTTTCTTGGCACCAACCAGTTCCCGACGAATCTGACCGCCTTCACATGCGGCCCAAATTCTGTCTCTCGTGGCATCAGTCAACGAAGCGATATGCTTCATTTCCTTGACGTCAAAAGCGGAAAGGTGGGCGTCCTCGATCGCTCTCGTGCGGTCGTCCTTGTCGCTGGAACGGCGGTTGAACACTTTCACATCGACAATAGTACCAGAGATTCCCGGTGGAACCTTGAGGGACGTGTTTTTCACATCCCGCGCCTTGTCACCAAAGATGGCACGAAGCAACTTTTCTTCGGGAGTCAGCTGCGTTTCACCCTTGGGAGTGATCTTACCGACCATGATATCGTCCGGTTTGATGCGAGCACCAATGCGAATGATACCGCATTCGTCCAGGTTCCGAAGCATTTCTTCAGAGACGTTGGATATATCGCGGGTCACTTCTTCGGGTCCAAGCTTGGTATCACGGGCAACGAGTTCAAATTCCTCAATATGAATGGAAGTGAACACGTCTTCCTTGACCATACGCTCGGAAATGAGAATGGAGTCTTCATAGTTGAATCCGCACCAAGGCATGAACGCGACAAGCAGGTTCTTACCCAAAGCGAGTTCACCATGATCGATACCAGGACCATCAGCCAACACTGCGCCCTTCTTGACCCGTTGCCCCACCTGAACACGGGGGGTCTGGCCAAAGCAGGAACTTTGGTTGGATTTGTGCCATTTCTGCAATTCGTAATGCTTGGCACCACCGGTATTCGGTGAATAGCCTTTATCATAATTGATAATGATACGTTCAGCATCAACAAAATGGATAACACCGTCTTCTTCGGCCAACACACAGGCACCAGAATCGCGAGCGACCGGGCCTTCCATGTTGGTTCCGACCAACGGCTCTTCCGCCTGCAACAACGGCACGGCCTGACGCATCATGTTAGAACCCATGAGCGCACGGTTCGCATCATCGTGTTCCAGGAACGGAATCAAGGCTGCTGAAATGGACACGGTCTGGCTTGGACTGATGTCCATGCAGGTCACATCTTCAGCCGCAGTCAGCAAGACGTCACCGGCCAAACGCGCATTCACACGCGAATCAGTGAAGACGCCATTCTTGTCCACCGGAACGCTGGCCTGGGCCACGACTTCCTTGGCTTCCTTGGACGCATCCATGTAGGAGACGTCATCGGTCATTTTCTTATCAATAACCCGACGATACGGGGTCTCAATAAAGCCGAAGTCGTTGACCTTGGCGTATGTCGTCAAGGAAACGATCAGACCAATATTTGGTCCTTCAGGCGTTTCAATCGGACAAATACGACCATAGTGCGAAGTGTGCACATCGCGCACTTCAAAACCGGCACGTTCACGAGTCAAACCACCGGGTCCAAGAGCGGACAAACGGCGTTTGTGCGTCACTTCGGAAAGCGGGTTGGTCTGATCCATGAACTGACTGAGCTGCGAAGTTCCGAAAAACTCTTTCAGCACAGCAGCAACAGGCTTCGGGTTAATCAAGTCATGCGGCATCAAAGTGGCCACTTCCTGCAAGGACATACGCTCTTTAATGGCGCGTTCCATGCGGACAAGGCCGATGCGGTACTGGTTTTCCACCAGTTCGCCCACAGGGCGCACACGACGGTTACCCAAGTGATCAATATCATCAGCCGGACCATGGGTGTCTCTCAGTCGCATCAATTCCTTGACCGCCAGAAGAATATCTTCGTTGGTCAGGGTACGAGTCGACAGATCGACTTCCTGGTTCAGGCGAGAATTCAATTTGTAGCGACCCACGCTCGACAGATCGTAATAATCGGAAGATCGGAACAAATTCTCAAAGAAGTTTGAGGCAATTTCCGGCGTGGGAGGCGAACTCGGACGAAGGCGGCGATAAATTTCTATCTGCGCGGTCTCAAGATCGGTGGTCTTGTCCAAAAGCAGCGTGTCGCGCAAAGCAGAGGAAACGTCCATACCGCGAGTATGCAGTACGTTCAATTCCTTGATCTTGGCGTCACGAAGTTTTTCGAGCAATTCCACGGTCACTTCTTCAGCGGCCTCGGCCAATACTTCACCATTTTTGTCAACGATATCTCGTGCGAGGAACAAGCCAAGCAGAGACATCGGATCGACATCAATAGTTTTTACCTCATTCTTAACAAGCTTTTTCCAAGCACCTTTGGTGATGCTGCTGCCTTTCTTGACAACAACCTTGTCACCAATCTTGATGGCGGAATACGCTTCTTCCTTACGATATTGGTCTTCAACAACCTTGCGCTGAACTTTGGTCTTGAGCAAAGAATAGGATTCAACATCGTAGAAATAATCGAGGATATCGGTACGGGAAAGTCCCATTGCCTTGAGCAGGATCGTGACGGGCATTTTCCTGCGGCGGTCAATACGGACATAAAGGATATCCTTGTGATCGAAATCGAAGTCCAACCAGGATCCACGCATCGGAATGATGCGGCTGGAATACAGAACTTTACGACTCGAATGCGACTTACCGGAATCATGTTCGAAAATGATACCGGGTGAACGCTGAAGCTGGTTGACAATGACACGCTCAGTGCCATTGATGACATACGTTCCCTTCACGGTCATCAGCGGAAGCGTTCCGAAGTAAATGTCTTGTTCCTTGATATCGCGAATCGTACGGTTGTCAGTCTCTTCGTCAACGTCAAAAACTACGAGACGGACGGTGATACGGATGGGTGTTTCGTAAGTTACGCCTTTAGCGATACACTCATCGACGTCGTATTTTGGTTCGCCGATTTCATAAGAGACGAAATCAAGGCTAGCGGTCTTGTTGAAATCTTCAATGGGAAACACAGAACGGAACACGCCTTCAAGACCGAAATCTCCACGGCTGGACGGCGGCGTATCCTCTTGGAGAAAACGTTTGTACGAGTCCACCTGAAGTTCCAACAGATGCGGAATGGGAAGCGTGGTAACGATTTTGCCGAATTTTTTTCTCAGTTGACCCATTGTACCCTCATGCATGAGCGGTTGATGGTTAGGGCGCGGAGCCTATGGGAGACCCTTACCCTCTGTCTGGCGCACCAGGCATCGAAATGATGCAATTGATGCGAAAAAACGGGTAGATGTGCTGTTGCCGGAACCAAAACCCCGGCACGCCTGCAAGAAGCAGACGTAAAATGGTACAGCTGTAAACCCAAAAATAAAAAGGCGATTAAACTAGTATATATACATACAGAGCAAAGAGCGCAACACCCTTCATGCAAGGGCGAGCGCTCTCTGCTGTATTAGCTTAAAGAGTCGAAATTACTTAACTTCAACGTCTGCGCCAGCTTCTTCAAGCTGCTTTGCGGCTTCGTCTGCCTCTTCTTTGGAAACGCCTTCTTTCAAAGCCTTGGGAGCTCCGTCAACCAGACCCTTGGCTTCTTTCAAGCCCAGGCCGGTGATAGCGCGGACTGCCTTGATGACAGCAATCTTGTTGCCGCCAGCGCCCTTCAGGATAACATCGAACTCGGTCTGCTCTTCAGCTTCAGCAGCACCGGCAACAGGAGCAGCCATAACGGCAGCAGCGGGAGCGGCAGCTTCGACGCCGAAGACGTCTTCCAGTTCTTTGATGAATTCGGACAGTTCCAGGACAGTCATGCTGCCGATGAATTCGACAACTTGTTCTTTGGTGATATCAGCCATGATAAATTCTCCTTAAAATTGATTCGCTTTGAACCGTGTTTACGCAGCTTCTTTTTGATCCTTGATGGCGGTCAAGGCATACAGGAACTTGCGTTCGATGTTTGCGAACAGACACACAAAATTGCGTGGGACTGCTTGCATCGTGCCAAGTACAGAACTCAACAGCTCAGGCTTGCTGGGCATCTTGGAGAGTTCGGTGACGCTGTCGCTGTCAAGAAACTGGCCTTCGAGAGTACCGAAACGCATGGAAAACTTTTTGTTTTCCTTGCCGAAATCAGCCAACGCTTTAGCAAGGGCGACTGGATCGTCATATCCCAACGCTACTGCGCAGTTCTCTTTCAAGTGTTCACTCAATTCACCGTGTTCGGTATCCTTGAGAGCCAACCGGGCCAGGGTATTCTTGACGACTTGGTAGTCTACACCAACTTCAAAGCACTTAGCGCGCAAAATGGTCATTTCTTCAACAGAAAGACCTTTGAAATCAGTGACGACGGCGATGCTGGCGCGCGAAGCTTTTTCGTGCAACTGCTCGATGATCTGGGCCTTTTCTTGCCTGTTCATCTACCACTCCTCGTCGTTCGGCCCGGAAAGCAGGTCAAAGCGTTGTCTAAGCAGGATATTAAGCGGGTTACAACCCTCACCTGCCGTCTCTGACTCAACCTTCCGTGCAATTATCTACAGGACTCCCGCCTAAACGGGAGTCCGGCATTCTATTTTTGTCCCTAGACGTCCAGAAATTTCCGGACAGTCAGGGGGTCTATCTTAACACTCGGTCCCATGGTGGAGGACATGGCGATCGCCTTCATGTACGCTCCCTTTGAAGAGGAAGGTTTCATGCGAACGATGAGATCCAACAGAACCCGAAGGTTCTCGAGAAGTTTCTCGGTACCAAAAGAGACCTTGCCGATGGGAGCGTGCAGAACGCCGGCCTTATCGACTTTAAACTCGACCTTACCGGCCTTGAGTTCGGTGACAGCCTTGGTGACATCCATGGTGACGGTGCCGGTCTTGGCGTTAGGCATCAATCCACGGGGACCGAGCACACGACCAATTTTACCAACAACGGCCATCATATCAGGGGTGGCAACAGCTTTGTCGAAACCAAGCCAACCGCCCTTGATCTTTTCGACCAACTCGTCGGAACCGTAGAAATCGGCACCGGCTTCCTTGGCCTCGTTTTCTTTGTCACCCTTACAGAAGACGGCGACGCGAACGTCTTTGCCGAGTCCGTTGGGCAGGCTGACTGCACCACGAATCATCTGATCGGAGTATTTGGGATCCACGCCGAGGTTGATAGCGACATCAACAGTCTCATCGAATTTTGCAAATGCATTTTCGACGGTGACTTTGACGCCTTCCTCGACACCGACTCGCGCAGCGGTGTCACGTTCACCGATGGCGTTACGGTATTTTTTTCCATGCTTAGGCATTGTGTATTTCCTCTATTAACCCTTGACTTCGATACCCATGCTGCGGGCTGTGCCCTCGATCTGAAGCATGGCGTTTTCAATGTCATTGGCGTTCAAATCGACCATTTTAAGTTCGGCGATCTCCTGGACCTGAGCCTTGGTGACCGTGCCGACCTTTTCTTTGTTGGGTTCACCAGAACCCTTCTCCAACTTGGCAGCTTTGAGCAGCAGCACTGATGCCGGAGGAGTCTTGGTGATAAAATCGAAGGAACGGTCCTGATATACGGTAATGACAACCGGGATAATCAGGCCTTTCTGGTCCTGAGTCTTGGCGTTGAACGCCTTACAGAATTCCATGATGTTCACGCCGTGCTGACCCAAAGCCGGACCGACCGGCGGGGAGGGGTTCGCACTGCCTGCGGGAATCTGCAGTTTAATCTTTCCTAATTCTTTCTTGGCCATTGTATTCCTCGATGAGAAATTCGCTGTTAGCGATTATATCCGGGCTATCCCTTGTCCACTTGGACGAAGTCGAGCTCCACAGGAGTCTGTCGCCCGAAAATAGAGACGGAGACTTTGAGCTTACCCTTGTCGTAATTGACTTCTTCCACAACACCATTGAAACCGCTGAACGGACCATCAATGACCCGTACCTCGTCTCCACGCTCGAAATTGAACTTGGGACGGGGTTTTTCCTGGCGGCTTTCCATCATGTTGAGGATGTTTTCCGCCTCACTGTCGCGCATAGGAGTCGGACGGTTTTTGCCGCCAACAAACCCGGTGACACGCGGAATGGACTGAATAAGATGCCAAGAGTCATCCGTCAGGATCATCTTGATCATGATATAGCCCGGGTAGAACTTTCGGGTTGACGTCTTGCGCTCACCTTTGACCATCTCGACGATCTTTTCGGTTGGCATGACGACCTCTTCGATGAGGCCCTTGTCTTGTCCGGTTCGCATCATCTCTCGGACAGTCTGCTCGACACGCTGTTCAAACCCTGAATAGGTATGAACTATGTACCAGCGACCACGAGGAGAAGCGTTTTCCATATTGGCATCCATATTATGTTCCAGCCTTTGCAAGTAACTTTGGTCCTAGGACAGGACAAACTCGACGATCTTGGAGAACGCCAGGTCGACCACGCCCAGGTAAAGAGCAATGACCACAGAAACAACCAACACAGCTATACATGTGGTGATTGTCTCTTTGCGGGAGGGCCAAACTACCTTTTTGATCTCGACTTTGGACTCTTCAAAAAACTGCATCAGTTCTTTGATTTTGCCTATCGGACCGGCAGCCTGAGCCTGTGCGGCCTGCTTGTCAGCGACCTTTTTGCTTTTTTTCCTGGCCATATCACTTTCCCAAATTATTGAGCGATTTGCGGGGTCCTGCCTATTTCAAGCAAGACCCCGCGCTGCTTTCAAAGACTCAGTTGGCAGGGGTAGAGGGATTCGAACCCCCAACATCCGGTTTTGGAGACCGGCGTTCTAGCCGTTGGAACTATACCCCTGCTCTATCGAAACTACTTGGACTCTTTGTGGATCGTGTGCTTCTTGTCCCAAGGACAATACTTGCTCACTTCCAAACGTCCGGTAGTGTTCTTCTTATTCTTGTGCGTTGCGTAGTTTTTACGCTTGCACTCGGTGCATTGCAGCTGAATATTGACTCGCATGATTACTCCGCGATTTCAGTGACAACACCTGCACCAACAGTCCGTCCACCTTCGCGGATAGCGAAGCGAAGACCAACTTCCATGGCGACAGGAGCGATCATTTCGACGTTAAAAGTCGCATTGTCGCCGGGCATGACCATCTCGACACCGTCGTCCAGAGTCACGACACCAGTGATATCCGTTGTACGGAAGTAGAACTGGGGACGATAGCCGGTGAAGAACGGAGTGTGACGTCCACCTTCGTCTTTGGAGAGGACATAGACCTCAGCCTTAAACTTGGTGTGGGGGTTGATGGTACCGGGCTTGGCTGCGACCTGACCGCGTTCCACTTCTTCGCGCTTTACGCCACGAATCAGGAGACCGACGTTGTCACCAGCCTGACCCTGGTCAAGCAGCTTGCGGAACATCTCGACACCAGTACAGGTAGTCTTGATGGTGTCCTTGATACCGACGATTTCGATTTCTTCACCAACGGTGATGACACCGCGTTCCACACGACCGGTGATAACTGTACCACGGCCAGAGATGGAGAAGACATCCTCAACAGGCATGAGGAACGGCATGTCGATGTCGCGCTCAGGCTCGGGGATGTAGCTGTCACAAGCGGCCAGCAGTTCAAAAATAGGCTTGGCGGCTTCATCTTCAATGGTATCAGCTTCCAGAGCCTTCAGAGCGGAACCCTGAATGACCGGAATGTCGTCGCCGGGGAATTCGTACTTGTCGAGCAATTCACGAATTTCCATTTCGACCAATTCGAGCAGCTCTTCATCATCAACCATGTCGCATTTGTTCATGAAAACGACCATGGCCGGGACACCAACCTGACGAGCGAGCAGGATGTGCTCACGAGTCTGAGGCATGGGACCGTCAGTTGCTGCGCAAACCAGAATTGCACCGTCCATCTGGGCGGCGCCAGTGATCATGTTTTTAATGTAGTCGGCGTGACCGGGGCAATCTACGTGTGCGTAGTGGCGGTTCTCGGTCTCGTACTCGACGTGAGCGGTGGCGATGGTGATGCCGCGCTCTTTTTCTTCAGGAGCCTTGTCGATTTCATCAAATGCGATGAATTCGCCATTGCCAGCCATAGCGGCCAGCTTGGTGATAGCTGCTGTCAGAGTGGTTTTACCATGGTCAATGTGGCCAATGGTACCAATGTTGACGTGAGGCTTGCTCCGTTCAAATTTAGCTTTACCCATTACAGTAACCCCCTAATCATAAAGTTGTGTAGGTTTTATTCTCTAAATACTTTCTAACAAATCAATAACAACAAAACATCGCTCTGCAACCTGAGTCCTTATAAGGACCGGCTCCCTGCCCCCAAGGGGACATGCTCTACGAGCGGAGCTAAATACACTGTTTATGAAGGAGATGGATAGAGCGTTAATGGAGCGGGAAACGGGACTCGAACCCGCAACCCTCAGCTTGGAAGGCTGATGCTCTAGCCAATTGAGCTATTCCCGCTCACTCTCTGTAGTCCATCAGCGGCTCTTACGTCCGGCCTCCTACAGTGTGATTCGAAATATGGTGGTGGGGGGAGGATTTGAACCTCCGAAGGCGAACGCCGACAGATTTACAGTCTGTTCCCTTTGGCCACTCGGGAACCCCACCATTTATTTGGAGCTGGCGATGGGACTTGAACCCGCAACCTGCTGATTACAAATCAGCTGCTCTACCAATTGAGCTACGCCAGCTCACGAAGAACGAAGTCTATATACGCCATAATGTCAAAAATCAAGAGTTTTTTGAGACCTTTTTCAATTCGTTTGAGCAAGGTCTTCATCCGCTCAAGGAGGAGTCGGTTTAATTTCAATTTGCTCAGTTTGTCAACCCCGTTTCTCTTTTTTTTTCAATTTTTCTGCATATACTGACAAACCGCACCATTGCATAAAAACTCGTCTATGACCAGCAATCTCCCGCATAGAGCCATTATTTGGTATTTCTCTCTCTTTTTCCCCAACTCTCGAGAATTCCAGAAAACTTTCACCCGCCAAACTCATGTCTCATTTTTTGATATTTTTCCCTGTCTTCACTGCATGGATATTTCATTTTTCGTACGATTTTTTTTTACAATTCTCCCTCATTCCGTCTCTTAATTGGATCTTTTTCTTTCCCACCCTCTTCTTCGTCCGTCTTCTCTTTTTTTTCTCCCTCATGCTTCTTATAGAGATATATACCACTTCCACCATTTCCTTATTTACTCATTCCCTCCCCCCAAAAAACATCATCAAGTTCGAGTCTCGCCACCACAATTGCACATTTTCTTTGACTCTTCCGACATCTGGCCGTATTGGCCCTGACCATGAATACCTTCACAATAACACCCGATGCTCCATGGCTGGCTCCGCTTGCCGGATATTCCGACCTGCCCTTCCGGCTCCTATCCAAACAATTTGGATGTGGCGTGCGTTGTTCCGAAATGGTCTCTGTCAAAGGACTTGCTTTCAAAAATGCCGGGACAAAGCGGCTTCTTGCCACCTGTCCGGAAGATGACCCCATGGTCCTCCAACTTTTTGGTGCAGAAAAATCCTATTTTGAACCGGTCATGGAAAAACTCATCGGCATGGGATACCGCAATTTTGATCTCAATGCCGGATGCCCTGTCCGTAAGGTGCTGAAGTCCGGTTCCGGCGTCAAACTGATGGACGATCTTGATACGCTGGTTGCCCTGGCCGAAATCATGGTCAAAAAAGTTGCCGAACATTCTGACACTGGCCGTGTTGGTGTCAAATTTCGTCTTGGGTTCAACAAAGGTGAAGAGGTTTTCATTGATCTGGCCAAGCGTCTTGAAGCGATTGGGGTGGACTGGGTCACCATGCACCCCCGCTACGGCAAGCAGATGTTTGCCGGAACAGCCAACTGGTCAAAACTCGCAGACCTCAAACGAGCCATTTCCATTCCTGTGGTCGGGTCAGGCGATCTGTTCACCGCAGAAGACGGCATTCGCTGCATCGAAGAGACAGGCATTGACGCCATCATGTTCGCACGAGGTGCCTTATACGACCCATCCATTTTCGCCCGATTTGTCGCATTGCGCCACGGCACACCGCTTCCCGCACGGGATGGCCAATTCCTCGCCGAAATCGTCCGAGAACACATTCGCCTGACTCGTGAGTATGAAGGCGATGATCGTTCTTTCCGAAAAATCCGATCCATCATCCCACGCTACGCAAAGGGATTGAAAGGCATTCGCGCCCTGCGTGGTTCTTTGTTGCAATGCGAAACCTGGGAGGATCTGGAAGAAGCCGCCAGTGATATCGCACGCATGGAACCAGCCAGCAACATATCTGACAAACCAGACGTTGACGGGATTTGCCAATAGGGTTTACACAATTTTAACTGCCTTGATTAATTTCATACTTTTGAAAAGGAAGCGATATCCCCATGGCCACAGAGTCAACTGACATCCTTCTGGAAGCCGGAACCAACGAACTCGAAATCGTCGAATTCTACCTTGAAGAAGAACCCAAGGGAGATGAACAGATCGAATTGAACCAGGAAGATCTTGCTCAGGACAAAGGTCGCAAACCCAGTCGCAAGGCCTATTATGGCGTCAATGTTGCCAAGGTTCTCGAAATTATTCGAAAGCCGGACGTCACCGAAATGCCGCAAACGTCACACAAATCAGTACTCGGCGCGTTCAACCTCCGTTCGCGGATCATTCCTCTTCTTGATCTCTCCATCTGGCTGAACAAAAAACGGGTGGAAAACGAACCTCCCAAAATCATTGTCACGGAATTCAACCAGGTCACATCCGCTTTCATGGTCTCCGGTGTCACCCGAATTCATCGCATTTCCTGGGAAGACGTCGAAGCACCCAACAAATACGTTTCCGCCCTGTCGTCCGACTCCATCACCGGTGTCGTCAAATTCGATGACCGGATCGTTTTCATTCTCGACCTTGAGCGCATCGTCTCGGAACTCAACCCGAACATGCGGCTGCAATTCGACGACAATGTCGAATTCGACGGCTCAGCCGGCTACAAGGCCCTTATCACTGACGACTCGCCCCTTATCCGTGAAATGATTCGAGACATGCTCGGCCAAGCTGGATTTCGCGTCGAAAAGACCAACAATGGTCGCGAATGTTGGGAACGCCTCGAAGAATACAAACGCTTGGCCACCATGGACAACCGCCCTATCACCGACTACGTCCAAATCGTCGTGTCAGACATTGAAATGCCCATGATGGACGGCCATCATCTCACCAAGCGCATCAAGGAAGATCCCGTCCTCCACGAACTGCCAGTCATCCTCTTTTCCTCGCTTATTACCGAAAAGCTCCGCCACCGAGGCGAAAGCGTGGGCGCAGACGAACAAATCTCCAAGCCTGAAATTACCTACCTCGCACAAAAGGCCGCCCTTCTCATCGAAGAACGCAAAAAAATGAAACGATAGGCTGCAATGCCTTCGGCAGGTGTGCGTGTTCGCGTAAGAGCACGGCTGCCGTGTGGAAGGATGATGTCTCCGACGGCCAGAACTTTTTGTCGCGCCTTCGGCGAGGGCATCCGTTATCAGTTGAGTGGGATTGAAGAAGGAAGTAGGATAAAAGAACAAATAATTTAAGAAACAAGAAAGCTTTGCAAAAAGAATAGGATTCACATTTTTTCATAAAGTCTGTAAAAAATACAATTTTTTACAACGCTCTCCCAAAAAACGCACGAACTCATGCTGCCGACAGCTTCGAGCGAAGCGAGCGACAAAAAGTTTCGGGGAGTCCAGAGGCCCCTTTTCAAAGGGGCCTTTGGCAGGTCCAGGACAGCGTCCTGGTCACGCTGAAAGCGACCCCCGGTAGGGCTGGTCACGCTGAAAGCGACCCCCGGTAGGGCTGGTCACGCTGAAGGCGCCCGCCGGGAGGCACTCTACATTCACAAAAGAAAAGGCTCTCGACGAATCGAGAGCCTTTTGTGTGTGAAAAGCTATGAAGCGTTAACAGATACGAGGGAGCTGTTCGCCTTCGAGCATACCGAGCAAGCGTTTGCCACCGAGCTGGGTAACCATCACGACTTTGCCGGGATTAGCGTCAGTCATGGTGCCGATACGACAGGCATCCTGTCCAAGGGGATCGGCGCGCATGATTTCAAGGGCTTTTTCAGCATATTCCTCGGGCAGAATACAGATAAACTTGCCTTCGTTGGCGAGATAGAGCGGATCGAGTCCGAGGATGGAACAACCACCCTTGACTTCTGGCCGAACGGGAATGTCGTTTTCCTGCAATTCGCAACAGACGTTGGAACTGGTGGTAATTTCATTGAGCGTAGTGGCCAAACCGCCGCGAGTGGGATCACGCATGACGTGTACTTCGGGCAATTCCTGCACAAGTTTGACGAGCAAATGATTCAGGGCTGCGGAATCGGATTGGACGTTCGCCTCGAATTCCAATCCTTCGCGAGTGCCGAGAATGGTCAAACCGTGGTCACCAATGGTGCCGGAGATGAGAACGGCGTCACCGGGCCGGGCCGCATCACCACTGGGAACCGGATCGGCAATGATGTCACCAATGCCGGTGGTATTGATGAAGATCTTGTCAACCGCTCCCTTGGGAACAACTTTGGTGTCACCTGTGACCACGGCAACACCAGCGTGTCGGGCGGCCTCGCCCATGGCCTGAACGATCTTTTCGAGATCATCCATGGGCAATCCTTCCTCAATGATGTAGCCACACGTCAAATATTTGGGAATGGCCCCCATCATGGCGACATCATTCACCGTCCCGTGAACCGCCAGAGAGCCGATGTTGCCACCGGGAAAGAAAATGGGGTCAACGGTAAAGGAATCGGTAGACATTGCCAGTTTGCCGGACATGGACAATTCGGCAGCGTCGTTGAGTCGATTCAATTCATCGTTACCAAGGTGTCCCAGAAAGAGCTGGGAAATGAGACGCTGCGAAGCGCGTCCTCCGCTGCCGTAATCGAGAAGTACTTTGTCAGACATGGTTAATCCAGTTTGTATTTATAATATGCAGCGCAACTGCCCTCGGTAGAAACCATGCAGGGACCGACCGGATTGGCCGGTGTACAGGCTTTGCCGAAAAGCGGACATTCGTCCGGCTGCTTGATTCCTTTCAAAATATCACCACACTTGCACCCCTTGAGTGGGGGGCAATCTTCTATGGTGATGCCAAATTCCTTTTTGGCATCGAACTCTTCCCACTCTGGCCGAATCTCCAACCCGGAGCCGGGAATAAGCCCAATCCCACGCCAGAGAGCGTCGGTCGGTTCAAAAACTTCGTACATGATTTCAACGGCCTTGGGATTGCCTTCGTCACCGACAATACGCGTGTAGTTGTTGACGACATGGGCCTCACCCTTGTTGCGCCAATCCACCATCTGATTCAATGACTGAAGGATATCCAGCGGCTCGAACCCGGTGACCACTGCGGATTTGCCATATTTTTCAGCGATGAAATCATACGGATGAGTTCCGATGATGGCCGAAACATGACCGGGCAGAATAAAACCGTCCACATTGATGGCGTCGTCGGACAACAACGCATCCAAGGCGAGGGGAACCGTCTTGTGAAAACAAAGAATCCGCAAATTGGTGATACCCTGCTGCCGAGCCAGCTTCATGGTCGCGGCAATGGTCGGGGCCGTTGTCTCGAATCCGACACCAATGAAAACCACGATGTCGTCAGGATTTTCCTGGGCTAGCTTCAACGTGTCAAACGGGGAATAGACAACCTTCACCCGAGCACCATCAGCAACGGCTTTTTTCAGGTTTCGCCCATTGTTACCGGGCACACGCATGAGATCGCCGAACGTGGCCATGATAACCCGCTCGTTAACGGCAAGATCCAGAAACGCGTTGACTTCGGACTCGTGCGTGACGCACACAGGACAGCCCGGACCGCTCAGATGAATGATCTTCTCAGGAAGAAGTGAACGGAGACCGCTCTGAAAGATAGCCACAGTGTGGGTACCACATACTTCCATGAAACGGAGGTCGTCATAAAGTCCGGCCTCCATCCTGTCCAACATTTTCCGACACAATCCGGGGTCGCGAAATTTTTCCAAGAATTCAAAGCTCAAAGCATGATCCTTTACGGTAGAGGTGGGTCAAAATTCTACAGATTAGCGACAGTCATATACCTTCTCAAAGATGGGGGCAAATGAAAAACCGACGCTCTTGAATGGGCAAGGCTGTAGAATGATCCAAAATAGACCGATTCTCAACGACTTTCCGATTTTGTTCAATTGCCGCACACGCCCGTTTCATTCTTTTGTGCTGCCCCTCTTTTTTTTTATTCGCCCCATCAGCTTTATTTTTCCTCGGGGGACTGGTAGATGTCGGACAAGGGCTGCACTGACGCAGTCTGCAACAGAAATCCGTATTTCACGCCGCCTGAATATGAGTGAAAAAGACACATCCGATATCGCCACAGAACAATACGGTTCACCACTCACGCCGCCTCCGGCCATCGTGTTTGATCCCGTATACCCTGTCCCGGATGACGCGCAATGCGCGGAATACTGGGCATACCACGACATGCTGGACAACGTGGCCGATCACAGTCGGATGGTTGCGAATATCGCGACCTTCATGGCTCAACGTGCCAAAGAAGTCGGCCTGCCCGTGGACGTTCCGACCGTGCGAGCGTCCGCTTTGCTCCATGATATAGCCAAGACATACTGCATACTTCACGGCGGCAACCACAGCCAACTCGGTGGAGCCTGGGCCATGGACCTGACCAGAAACCCGATCATCGCATCCGGGGTCACACACCATGTCTACTGGCCGTTCGAGCTGGATGTTGAAAAATACTTTACCCCCCTCGCCGTGATCTATGCGGACAAACGAGTCAATCATACCGACATCGTCTCCATAGAAGAACGGTTCAAGGACCTGATCAAACGATACGGCATTCCCCTGAACCTCATGGACAGGATCAAAGCCACCGAAGATCAGGCTCTTTCATTGGAAAAACAATTATGCGACACTCTCAAGGTGGACTTGAATGCATGTGATTTTGATAGCTGGCGGCTGGTCTGACGAACGGGACGTTTCCCTGTCAGGGGCCGCCAAGATTCGGACATCCCTCATTGAACTCGGTCACGAGGTCTCTTTTTTTGATCCCGCTGAAAATTTCAAGGAATTACTGGCAACCGCCAAGCACGCGGATTTCGCCTTCATCAATCTGCACGGTACGCCCGGCGAGGACGGCCTGGTGCAGGCAGTTCTCGACAAGGCAGGCTGTCCCTATCAGGGCGCGGGGCCAGCAGCGTCTTACCTGGCCCTGAACAAAGCCGCATCCAAGGAGGTCTTCGAGGATAACGGCATCAAGACCCCTGATTGGCAGATCATCACCCCGACCCAGGGACGGGAAGCACCGCTTGAACTGGACCTCCCGGTCTTTGTCAAACCCAACAAGGGCGGCTCCAGTCTCGGCATGTCGTTGGTCAAACGCATGGAAGACCTTCCGGCCGCACTCGACAAGGTTTTCGCCATGTGCCAATCCGCATTGATCGAAACCTTTATTCCCGGCGTGGAACTGACCTGCGGCATCCTTGGCGACACACCATTGCCGCTCATCATGATCCGTCCCAAAAGCGACGCCGATTTTTTCGACTATGAAAACAAATATGCAGCAGACGGAGCTGAAGAAATTTGTCCCGCGCCTGTTGATGCGAAACTGACACGCTCCATCCAGCAACAGATGATGACAGCGCACACCGCGCTCGGGCTGACCGGATACAGCCGTGGCGATTTCATGGTCACTCCAAATGGGGAAGCCTATCTTCTGGAGGTCAACACCCTGCCCGGGATGACTCCCACCAGCCTGCTGCCCCGTGCCGCAGCCACGGTCGGTCTGTCTTTTGAAGCGTTGATCGCCGAACTCATCCGGCTCGGCCAGAACACGAGGTCTCGGTAATATGGGCATATCGTCCGTGCGGCTGGGCCTGAAGGCCTACACACTGGGGTGGAAATGTGCGATTCCCTTCCTGAAGACCAACTCCCGTCTCAAGGACGGCTGGGACCAACGCACGCTTTCAGGCGGACTGCCAGCCCCGGCCCACATCTGGATACAGGCGGCCAGCGGCGGGGAAGCCTATCTTGCCTGGGAAATTCTCAAGCATCTCACGTCGCCCTTTTCGGAAAGCCTGCGTGTACTGGTCACCACCAACACCCTCCAAGGCTATGAAACCCTGACCAGAGCGGCGGACGAAATCAACAGTCGCAAGAATGGACTGGCCGTCCAACCATGGTATTTCCCGTTCGATGCGCCAGACATCATGGACCGCACCGTCAGTCATGTCCGTCCGAAAGTGGCCCTGATTCTGGAAACGGAAATCTGGCCTGGATTCCTGAGTGCCTGCAAGAAAAACGAGGTCAAGATCCTGCTTGCCAATGGCCGGATGTCCACCAAGAGCCTGGCCGGATATCTGACATGGCCGGGCATGTTCCGCGCACTCGCACCCGACGCGATCATGGCGGTATCCGAAGCAGATGCCAGACGGTTCGGTACACTCTTTGGACGCAAAAATGTCTGGGTCATGCCCAACATCAAATTCGACCGCATGGCCGATGCCGCGCCCATGGCACACTCGAACAATCCGCTCAAATCATTGATTCCAAGCGACAGTTCATTTGTCGTGTTCGGTTCGGTCCGCCGAGAAGAAAAAACCGATGTTACACACCTGGCCGCTGGGTTGATGCACGAACGACCGGCCTCGATTCTCGGATTGTTTCCCCGACACATGCACCACATGAAAATCTGGGAATCCGCCATGAATTCCGCCGGATTGAACTGGACCCTCCGTTCCCGTCTGACAGGCCCGGCCACACCCGGCACCGTGATCCTCTGGGACGCGTTTGGGGAACTGGTTCCGGCATATGGTCTGGCACACGCGGCCTTTGTGGGTGGCAGTCTCGCCCCGCTGGGCGGACAGAATTTCCTTGAACCGCTGACGTGTGGTGTGACCCCGGTCATTGGTCCCCACTGGACAAATTTCGCCTGGGTCGGCCAAGGCCTTTTTGACGCAGGTCTAGCAGTCAAGACAACGGATTGGACAACAGCGCAAAACGCCCTGATTTCCATTCTGGACGCACCACCGTCTCGGCAAAGTATTGCCAAACGGGCCAAGGCATATATCAAGGATCACACGGGCGGCGCACAAGCCGTCTGCAAACAGGTTGCCGATTGTCTCAATAAAGACTAAGAACGCACCACGGAACGAGATGAGCACATTTCCCGAATGTCACGGCATAATCCCGGCGAGGTACGAATCCTCCCGCTTTCCAGGCAAACCATTGGTCTTAATCAACGGAATGCCCATGTTTTGGCACGTCTATTCCCGGGCCACACACTGTCCGCAAATGACCAGCGTCACGCTGGCGACGGATGACGCACGGATTTTCGAAGCAGCCAAGACCCTGGATGTCCCGGTTGTCATGACCCGCAGCGACCATTCCAGCGGAACGGACCGGGTTCTGGAAGCAGCTCGAACACTCGGGATTGACGCCGAAGCGGTCGTGGTCAACATTCAGGGCGACGAACCCTGTTTGGAACCGACCATGTTGACGGAACTGGTTACTCCGTTTGCCCAATCTCATGTCAAAGTGACCACACTGGCAACAGCAATCGGCGAAGCGGACGCCCTTTCCCCGGACCGGGTCAAAGTGGTCCGGGCGCACGACGGACGGGCGCTGTACTTTTCACGCTCACTCGTTCCCCATGACCGCGATGACAAAATGCACGGGTTCCTGCTTCATATCGGACTCTACGGATTTCGTATGGATGCATTGGAACGGTTTGGAGACCTTGAACCAAGCCCTCTCGAAAAACGCGAAAAACTGGAACAACTCCGTCTTCTCGAAGACGGAATCAACATTTACGTGACAGAGACACGGCACACCTGCCACGGCGTGGACAGGCCCGACGATCTTGCAACTGTGAAGAACATTCTGGAGAACGATTGATGAAAGCGATACTTGCCCTCGAAGACGGCACCATTTTTAAGGGGACGAGTTTCACCGGACAGGGCGAAGCCAGCGGCGAAGTCATCTTCAATACCGGCATGACCGGCTATCAGGAAATCCTGACCGACCCCTCGTACACCGGCCAGATGGTCACCATGACCTATCCCCTCATCGGCAACTATGGCGTCAACCCGGAAGACATTGAATCCCACAAGGTCCAAGTCGGCGGTTTCATCGTCAAGGAATGTTGCAAACGTCCGAGCAACTGGCGATCCACCATGTCCCTGCCCGACTACCTGACTGAAGTCGGTGTCATGGGCATCGAAGGCATCGACACCCGCGCCCTGACTCGTCATTTGCGACTGCACGGCGCACAACGCGGTTTCATTGCCACCGGCGATGTTCCCCCTGAAGAACTGGTCAAGAAAGCGCAGTCCATCGAAAAGATGGAAGGACTGAATCTGGCTGACCGCGTCTCCTGCGACCGTCCGTACACCTGGGACGGCAAGCAACCAGTCTTTATCGACAACATGCAAAATTTCTCGTGGGCCGGAACCGGTCCCAAGCTGGCCGTCTTTGATTTCGGTATCAAATGGAACATTCTGCGACTCATGGCCGCAGAAGGCTTCGACATGATCGTTCTGCCCTCGAACACCACAGCGGCGCAGGTTCGTGAACTCGGTCCCGACGCGGTCTTCCTGTCAAACGGTCCCGGAGACCCGGCTGCCGTGACTTCTGCCGTTCAAGCAGCCAAGGAATTGTGTGAAGAATATCCCACCGCAGGCATCTGTCTCGGGCACCAAATCCTTGGATTGGCCATGGGTGGCACGACTTTCAAGCTCAAATTCGGTCACCACGGCTGCAACCATCCGGTCATTGATCTGCACACCGAAAAGATCGAAATATCCTCCCAGAACCACGGTTTCTGTGTTGATATCGAAGGACTTGATTTCCTGGAAGCAACCCACAAGAATCTCAATGACGACACACTGGAAGGATTCCGCCACACGGAAAAACCGATCCTGGCTATTCAGCATCACCCCGAAGCTGGGCCGGGACCGCATGACAGTCGCTATTTCTTTGCACGATTTCGTGATATGGTTCGTGAAAGTACCGGAATTTAGCACCAAAACAGGATCACAGTATGTCCACGGATCTCATTAAATCTCGCAAAAAGATGAATTCCGTCCCCACGCTCCTGAAAAAAGGCAAATATATGCCTGCTGTTCAGGCCATTCATGACGGGCTGATTCTTTTTCTGAAGAATCAAGTCATCAAAAATGAACGGGAAGAATTCGAAGATATCTTGCGAAAGGTCACCTATGCGCTCAACGCAGACAGCGAGCTTCGCAAGATCTACCCACTGGTCATCAGCTATGAACCAGGCCAAGAACGCGCGTTGCTCGATGCCATGCGTGAACTGTTGCAGGAGCTGCAAAAAGATCTCAATGAATCAGTTCAAAGTGACATCGACGCCATCGCCGCTCAAAAAGCAGCCGCCCTGACGCAAGGGCAGGAGCATCTGGACAATCAGCAATGGTCCAAGGCGACGTCGACATTCTCCCAGCTCATCAAGGACTTCAGCGGCGATACCGATCTCAAGGCGGACATCGCTGACCGATATCTCAATGCGGAACGCTTCAAGGAAGCCTACGAGATGCTGGATGATGCCCTCAAGGATGATCCAAACGCCATCCATCTCTACAACCGAATCGGCATGGTTTTGCGAAAAATGAAGGACTTCGAGACCGCTGAAAAATATTATCTCAAGGCCCTGACCCTGACCAGTGATGACGAATATCTTCATTACAACATGGGCCGACTCTACTTCGACTGGAAAAAATGGGCCAAAATGGCCCAATCAGCACAAGTGGCCGTCGATCTCAATCCGGACTTCACCGAAGCCACCAAGATGCTCAAATTCGCCAAAAAGAAATTGGCCTGATTCAACCAACTCTTCACTCATAAAAAAGGCTCCCCACGGAGCCTTTTTTATTGTCATATATTCAGAAGCCCCTCCCGGGAGTCACCTTCGGTGGGACCAGCCCTACCGGGAGTCACCTTCGGTGGGACCAGCCCTACCGGGAGTCACCTTCGGTGGGACCAGGACGCTGTCCTGGACCTGCCAAAGGCCCCTTTGAAAAGGGGCCTCTGGACTCCCCGAAACTTTTTGTCGCTCGCTTCGCTCGAAGCTGTCGGCAGCCATTGTTCATGCGCCTCATGAAAGTGCGTTGTAAAAAATTGCATTTTTTACAAACTTTATGGAAAAATCTAAAACATATTCTCTTTGTAAAACTTTCTTGCTTTTAGAATTATTTCCTCTTTTATCCCACTTCCTTCTTCAATCCCACTCAACTGAAAACGAATGCCCTCGCCAAAGGCGCGACAAAAAGTTCTGGAGGGGAGTCCAGAGGGGAACCTCTTCCAAGAGGTTCCCCTCTGGCCGTCGGAGACATTCCCCGCCACCCCGGCGAGGGATCGCCGAAGGCATCATCCTTCCACACGACAGCCGTGCCCTCACACGAACGCACACACCTGCCGAAGGCACACAAAAAGTTTAGGAAAAGAGAGAGATAGGGGGGCTGGGGGAAAGGGAGAGAAAAGCCCTTTTCAAAGGGTTTTTCTCTCCCTTTCCCCCAGTCGCCGAAGGCATCGGCATCCCCTCCTCACGAATCTTCGAGAGATTGAATCATATCGGCAGCGGCTTGCAGGTCATCCACGACATAGTCTGCCAATCCCTGACACCGTTCTTCGTGTTCGGCACCTTTGCCAGTTCGCACGAGAAGTGTTGTTGTGCCAGCCGCGCGCCCCACTCCCATGTCAGCGTACTTGTCGCCGATCATAAAACTTTTGGCGGGATCAAATCCCAATGCATGAATGGCCTGATCCATCAATCCCAACTTGGGCTTGCGACAATCACACGCATCTTCCGGGGCGTGCGGACAAAAAAAGACACCATCCAATAAAACACCATGACGGGCCAAAAGCTCAGCCAGCCGCTCGTTGCAGGCAATGACAGACGCTTCCGTGTAATACCCGCGTCCCACACCACTCTGATTGCTGAGAACAGCCAGTGAAAACCCCATGTCCTGGAGCCGCCGAAGGGCTTTGGCTGCACCGGGAAGCAACTCGACCCCATCGGGATCATGGAGATAATGCTTGTCAAAAATGATAGTCCCATCGCGATCGAGAAGAATACATCGTGATGCCATGATCTACCTCTTTGCCTCGACGAGTTTTTGGAGCATATCCAAAGCGGCCCGAAAACTCTGAATAGAGGCTTCGCCGGTCCCGACCAGATCGTATCCGGTCCCATGATCCGGCGATGTCCGAGGATAGGGTAATCCGAGCGTCACATTCACCGCCTGACTGAAATGCAGCAACTTCAAGGGAGCGAGACCCTGATCGTGATACATGGCCAGCACTGCGGAATAGGCACCTTTGGCCGCAAAATGAAAAATAGTATCAGCGGGGATAGGGCCAACCACATCAAGCCCTTCGTCGCGAGCGGCTTCAAGAGCGGGAATCACGGTCTTGATCTCTTCGTCACCGATCCGACCGGATTCACCGGCATGGGGATTCAAACCACACACTCCGACTGGCCCTTCAAGACCTAACGTATGGACAAAATCCGTTGTCAAACGCAGACATCGTAAAAGTCGTTCCTTGGTGATAAGAGCAGGCACATCTCGCAAGGGCGGATGCGTTGTGGCGAGGCTTACCCGCAACTTTGGCGAAGCGTCATGCGGATCATGACCACAGAGATGCATACAGACTTGATCCGCTCCCACGCCGAGCTTTTCTGCCAAAAATTCCGTATGTCCGGGAAAATCAAATCCAGCGGATTGCAACATGGCCTTGTTGAGCGGGCAGGTCAGCAATCCGTCAGCCAGCCCAGCCTGCAACACCTCGACAGCCACATCCAGACTCACTCCGGCAGCGGTCCCACCCTCAGTGCAAGCTTCACCCGGGGGAAACGGCATTCCGGAAAGCGCGGCTGGTTCGTACAGATACACGCCCGCTTCCTTGGTCGAAACCTGCGCTGGATCGTCCACCACAGTAAAAAAACGAGACTGCCCGATTCTGGCCAGCTCCCGATCAAGGGCGGCAGCCGGCCCGAGCAACAAAAAACGATCGTCTACTGCCGGAGCATCAACAAAATGCCGAACGACAAGTTCCGGGCCAAGACCGCAGGGGTCACCAAGGGTTATGCATACTGTTCGCATGGAAATATCACTCTGGGTGGTTTATGATGTTTGCTGAATCAGCGGAAGAGCTACGCCCGAGACACCGGAACGTCAACATGGAGTCCGTCCCTTTTTTGGGAAAGACTGACTATGAAATCATGAACGATTCTGCCGTGGTCAAACGCCAAATCAGGACATTTTTCAAGCGGAAAGACTTCGGCTCTGGCCGCATCGTCACCCGCAGCCAGCATGGACGGATCGCGAGGTACACAGATATACACCACACTCATGGTGTGATGTCGCTCATCCCGATCAGGATCGGAATAGACGTTGAACAGCCCGGCGATATCTACATCCAAACCGGTCTCTTCCTTCATTTCACGCACGACCGCAGTCTCGCAGGACTCACCGTAATCCACGAACCCACCGGGCAACGCCCACCCGAATGGCGGATTCTTTCGCTCGACCAAAACAATCCCATCCCCCTCGGAAGAAGGCATGAGAATAAGCCCATCCACGGTCGGTATCGGATTCCGATAGACCTCAATCACCTCGCCACAATGCGGACATTGACGACTCTCAACCATTATATACTCCAAATCAGATGTTCACTGCCTGGAACTCTCCATAAACTTCGCACCCAAGTCAAATAGTGATTGGAAATTCAATTTTTTTTACCCGCACTTTTCCTCTAAAAGAAACACCGATGTCCTGTGAAACACAGACCACTGACTCGAATTTTTATCTGTAAATCATTTAAACACTTGGAATTAATAGATAAAACAAAATATTCTTGTCCACGCGAGAAAGGCTCCACCGGACCATCCGGTGAAGCCTTGAGTTTCTCGTGTGCAAAAAAAGGAAGAAGATACTTTTTAATGTAGCAAGCGGTGTGCCAAACAGCATAAGAAATGAATAATACTTTTTTAAACCAATAATATCAGTTATTTAAAAAAATACATTCTCATTTGATTATCCCGGAACCACATCAAAGAGGTACAATATTTTTTACCCACTTTGTAAAAAGCACGATTTTCCGTCTTTTCAGGTACAAATTTTATCACCCAGACTTCATTGAAAAGCAGACCAGCCAATCATTAACGCTGTTCCACAAAAAAAACGGCTTCTCCCGCAAAAGGAAAAGCCGAATAAAAACCAATAAAAAAGGCACGTTAAGGCGTATTGACAGAAACGGAATACCCTTTGTCACACAACATCTTGACGGTCACAGCCCCTTCTCTGAGAATTTCCACCTGTGACGCACTGAGGAGACGGACAACCGTTGAGGGCTTTTGTCCTCTGGGCCACGGTGGATCAAGATAGGCTTCGTCCACCTGTTCCAGCAAGTCATGATCCAGATCTTCCGGCAAGCCCACGGGGGGTTTTGAAGAAAAATTGGCGCTGGTTGCGACGAGAGGACGTTTCATGCGGCGGGACAATTCCGCAGCAAAGGGATGACCGCTGAGACGGACCGAAGTGTATCCGTCTTCATCAGACAACATATCCGGCAATTCAGGCAATGCCTTGACCAAAATGGACAATGGGCCAGGCCAGAAGACCTCCGCCAGATGGCTGATTGAATCCGTCTTCTCATTGGTGACCATGTCCAGCATATCTGTCCCGCCAATAATAAGCGGCAAGGGTTTTCCCTTGGACCGATCCTTGATGGAGGCCACTCGTTCACACGCTTCCTGACAGGTCGCATCGCACCCAATGGCATAGAGTGTTTCAGTGGGGTAAATACCAACGCCGCCGGAGTTCAGGGCTTTGAGTAAACCGTGCATTCTATTCTCCTATCGCGCATACCATTCAGTTTTAAGCTCTTCGATTTCGTCTTCGGAAAATGTGGGGACATCATACATGCCAGCCCGTTCCCGCTGTGTTGACGCTTCATAAAGGATAATGGCCGCAGCCACGGACACATTGAAGCTCTGTACCATACCGTGCATGGGAATGTATATCTCGTCCGGAATTATTTCGGCCAGTTCCGGCGAGGTTCCCCGATGTTCGTTGCTCAAAATAATCGCAGTGGGTTTGGTGAAGTCAAAAACAGTGACCGGCCGTGCAGTCTCTGAAAAACCGGTCCGAAGAATCTGCATTCCCTGGCCTCGCAGATCATCCACCATGCTCGCCGCATCAACATGACGCGTGCGTTGAATCCACTTTTTTGCCGAAGCCGAACTCTTCTTTGCCAAGTCTGGCCACTCGGAGGTTGTGTAATATAAATGAACCCCATACACGCCAAAGGCATCACAACTTCTCAAGACTGCCGAGACATTGTGAGGGTCCCATATATTGTCCATAACCATGGTCAAATCATTCTGCCGTTTGGCCAGAACCTGATCGATCCGCTGTTTTCTTTTCTCTGTGATTTCACGAGTCATGCGGGTTGGTACCGATTCTCACGAAGATTTGCAAGTGTCAGCAACTCGTGACACTGTATATAGGCAGGGAAAATATGCTCTGCGCACTGCATTATATTTTTTTATCATCGTATTGACTTTTTAATGTTTTGAGGTCGAGAAGAGACTTAGAAGCCCTTTTTCATCAGCGTAAAACTGGAGAAAGCGATGCGAGCACTTATTGTTGAAGATGAATTTCTCAGCCGGAAGGTACTCCATTCATTTTTGATGACCCTTTTTGAAGTGGACATCGTTGTCAATGGGAGAGAAGCTGTCGAGGCGTTCAAACTCGGCCACGAAGAGAAACAGCCGTATGACCTCATCCTCATGGACATCATGATGCCAGAAGTCGATGGAATCGAAGCGCTCCAGAGGATTCGTTCGATTGAAATCGAAAACGGCTTTACCCCCAAGGTCAAGGTCATCATGACCACGGCCCTTGACGACCCGCAGACGGTCATCAAAACGTTTTATGACGGAGAAGCTTCAGCGTATATCGTCAAGCCGATCGCTAAAGAAAAGCTCTATAACGAACTTGAAAAATTAGGACTTTTGACAAAGTAGTCGAAGGATATATCATGAGTGAAGATCCGATGATCGAAGAGTTCTTCTCTGAGGTCAACGATAAATACTACCCGCAAGTCATGGAAGGACTTGAATTGCTTGAAAGCGCCAACCTGAGTGAAGGTATCGACATACTTGCACGGCCATTGCATACGATCAAAGGGGTCACAGGTTTCATGGCCGGTTTCGAAGAAGCGTCACATTTCACCCATAAAATCGAAGATTTTCTGAAAAAGGTGCAATCCGGTGACGTGGAATCCTCTTCAAGCAACATCACACTGCTTTCACGCGGCGTGAACATGATTTTCCAGGTACTGGAACAACTCCGGGACAATTCGCTTGACGAAGAAGAAGAGGCTGAAGTCCTCGGACTTATCAGCACAGCTTCTCAAAACGACGCACCGAAAACCGAAATCTCAGGGATAGGTGTTGAAGTGACCACTCGGAATGAGGTCACCGTCATTCATGTCAAGGCCCCTCGGGTGCATCAGGAAACCCAGTTCAAACCAATTATTTCCGCAATTCTGGCTGTTGAACCCGGAGACTCGATTCTCCTTGATCTCTCAAAGGTGCTGACTGTTGGTTCCAGCGCCTGGGGAACCATCGCCAGTATGGGAACAACATTCAAGATTGCCGCCTGCACACTTTCGCCAGACGCCAAGACAACACTCTACGCATGGGGTTTCGACCAGACAATCGCAGTCTATCCGGACGAAGACACCTATTTCACGACACAATAAGGGAAAATTCATGCAGGATAGCATACTACAGTGCATCGAGGACATTGAAAAACAGATCCTCGAAGTGGACGCAACCGGCCAAGGAGCCGGACCAGTCGTCGATGCACTCGGCCTGTCGCATATGCGCCTTTCATCAGCCGGGGTCATCGCGCTCCTGGACATGCTCTCAGACGGAATTGCTCCGGTCAATGCAGATATCATCTCCGCCATGCTTGGTATTTGCGAAGCACAAAAAAAATTCTTTTTTGCCCTAGGTGGATTGCTCGAAAACAGTGCCGAGGCATTGGGTAAAATCAAAACCGCCCCGACAACATTCGTGGAAGAATCCGAAACCGAAGCAGCTAGGGCGTTTGCTCCCCCTACCCCGGACGCTCAGGAACCTCCCCACATCGAAGAAACTGAGAAGACCAAAGAGCCATCCCAAACGGCCCCTGGAAAAACCAAGAATGCCACACAGGCGATATCATCCATTCGTGTGAGCACAGACAGGTTGGACCGAGTGATCGAATTGGTGGGCAAACTCATGGTCACCTACGCCGTCATTGCCCAGGGGGGTGCGGCCAACATGGCTCAGGTGACATCTTCGCTGCGGGAACTCGATACCGTCATCAACAAGCTCCAGCAAGAAGTGAACGCCATTCGTCTCGTGCCGCTCAAGCAGATTTTCATGCCCATGCACCGGCTCGTCAAAAGTTTGAGCCAAAAAATCGGGAAAAAACTCGATTTTGAAGTCAAAGGTGATGAACTGGCCCTGGATAAGACCATTGTCGAAAGTCTCAATGAGCCACTGGTTCACCTGCTCAGAAATGCGGTAGACCATGGATTGGAAGATCCTGAAGGCCGAAAATTGGCCGGGAAAAAGGAAACAGGAGTCGTCACACTGGCTGCGTGGCGCAAAGGGGACACCGCATTCATTCAGGTCAAGGATGACGGTCGAGGACTTGATCCCGACAAGATTCTAGCTAAAGCCATTGAAAAAGGCCTGGCTGATCCCGAAAAGGATTATGACCAGCAAGACATTTTACATTTCATCCTGAAAAGCGGATTTTCCACGGCCGAAACAATCACGGATGTCTCTGGACGCGGTGTGGGAATGGACGCGGTGGTCAATGCCATCCAAGTCACATTAGATGGAGATGTGACCATTGAGAGCGACTTTGGCCACGGCTCGGCCTTTACCATCTCCATCCCGCTTGACCGTTCTGCCAACGAAGGCATTGTCGAAGCACTTGTCTGCAAGGTGGGCGGCGATACCTTTATCGTGCCCAGTAGGGATGTCATGGAAATCTACATGCCCCGCCTCAATGATGTCGTACAATTGCCCGATGGTCGTGAGACCGTGGATGTCCGTGGCGAGGTCCATTCCCTGCTCCGCCTGGCCGATCTTCTGGACCTGACGCCCGAGCAGGAAAACATCGAAAGGGCACAGGCTATCGTGGTCCGGGTCGGCGAATACAAAGCCGCCATTCTGGTTGATGAAGTTCTGAAACAACAACAGGTTGTCATCACCGGGTTCACCGTGCCGGTGGAAGAAATATTCCACATTCCCATCCTTGGATACGGCATGATGGGGGAATCAGACGCTCTGGTCATTGATACGGAAAAAATGATCCAGCATTTTCAGGAACGCATGACATCAAGGGCCTCAATCTCTTGACACAAGCAACGCGACAAGCATAGTACACCCCTTCCAGGTGTCCGAATGGACTTCATAGGGAATCCCGTGAAAATCGGGAGCGGACCCGCCGCCGTGACGTCTCGTTACCCTGCATTCAACCATGCCACTGAGTTTTTCTTGGGAAGGCGAATGCAGCAGAGACCAGCCGGAAGACCTGCCTGGAAAGTCATAGGTTTTACCTCGGTGGTACGAGGGCTTACCACTACAGGTACTGAAGGGATAAAACGGTTTCCCTTCCTCGAATACGTCGAGGAAGGGATTTTTCATTCCCTTTCATCAGCCTTCCATCTTGGAGTTGTCATGAATTTTCGCACACTCAACACCGCACTGCTGTCCTGTCTTCTGGCCATGGTGCTCGTCATCCCGGCACAGGCCGGACATCATGCAAAGGACCAGGCCACGGACGCCATCGTTCTGGCCGCCTTTGGGACATCCTATCCCGAAGCACTCAACTCAATCCTGAATATCCGCTCAAAAGTGGAAAAAGCCTTTCCCGGCGTTCCGGTCAAACTGGCTTTCACCTCCAGCATCATCCGGGATATCTGGCACGAACGTCAGAATGACGCGGCATGGCAAAAAAACAATGCCGGCGTGCCTAGCGACATTCTGACCGTCAAAGGACCGTTGGCGACCATCGCCGATCTTCAGGACGAAGGATATACCTCCATTGCAGTCCAGTCCCTGCACGTCTTTGCGGGCGAAGAATTCTCCGACCTCACCCAGACCATGCTCGGTCTGCGCTCCATTCGTGCCATCAAGGCCAAATCCGTGCCCTTCAAGAGCCTGCGCCTGGGCCGTCCTGCTCTGGGGATGCCCGGCGTCGTGTATCCGTACACTGAAGACATCGCCTATGCCACCAAGGCCCTCAAGGCCGATGTGGACGCGGCCAAGAAACTGGATGCCGCACTGGTCTACATGGGCCACGGCAACGATTTCTATTCCACCGGCATCTATGCCCAATTCCAGAGCGAAATGCAGAAAGCATACAACCACCCCATTTTCGTGGGATGTGTGGAAGGCTATCCCGCATTTGACGACATGCTGGTTCAACTCAAGGCCTCTGGCGTAAAAAAAGTGTTGCTCAAACCGTTCATGATCGTCGCAGGCGACCACGCCACCAATGACATGGCCGGAGACGAAGACGACGCTTGGAAAGTTATGCTGACCAAGGCCGGTATTGACGTGACCATTGACCTGCATGGTCTCGGTTCCATGGACGCATGGGCCGACATTTACGTGCGTCACCTGAAAGATGCCAAAACCCAGAAGCATATGCTTCCATAATAGATCCGTATGACCGTCGTTTCCCGCAGAGTCCTCAGCAAAGGGGTCACCCTCACCGTACTCGCGACCATACTGGTCGCGTTGGTGATCGGTGCCACCGGTCTCGGCTTCATCCAGATATCTCCGGGTGATGTCCTGACCGCGCTGACAGACGCCCTGCGGGGGGCGACGGAATCCATTGATCCACTCAAGGCGAGCGTCATCTTCGAGGTCCGCCTGCCTCGCATTCTCACAGCCACTTTTGTCGGATTCGGTCTGGCTGTGGCCGGAACCGTCTTTCAAGGGCTGCTGCTCAATCCATTGGCCGACCCATTCACCCTTGGCGTCTCTTCTGGTGCGGCATTTGGTGCGGCCGTCAGCCTACTGCTCGGCCTGACATTTTTCGGACAGGCAACGCTGCTGCTCATGGCCTTTGCCGGAGCTACCATCACCCTATTCGCGGTCATCACCATGTCCGGACGGGACGGAGAACTGTCCCCCACCAACCTGATTCTGGCGGGTGTCATTGTCTCGGCCATTCTCTCAGCAGGACTCAGTTGTATCAAATATCTCGCGGATGAACGGGTGTCCGTCATCGTCTTCTGGCTCATGGGCAGCTTCGTCGCCCGCACATGGACCGATGTTCTGCTCACTGCGGGGACCAGCCTCATCGGTTTTGCCATTTGTCTCTTTTTTGCCCGGGATCTCAATATCATGAGTCTCGGTACCCGTTCGGCCCGCAGTCTGGGCGTGGACACCGGCACGGTCCGCCTGATCCTCCTGATCACCGCTTCGCTCATCAGCGCGGTCTGCGTCTCGGTGTCCGGGGTTATCGGTTTCGTGGGGCTCATCATCCCCCATCTCATGCGCATGACGATCGGCCCGGACAATCGCTGGCTCCTCCCGGCATCCGGCTTGAGCGGAGCCATCCTCCTGCTCGCGGCCGACACGCTGACTCGCACAGGATTGCCACACGAAGTTCCCATTGGCGTACTCACGGCACTCATTGGCGGCCCGATTTTCTGCTGGATTTTCACCCGTTCCCAAAAAGGACACAGGTGATATCCATGAAAACGACAACCTTCACCCTGAATGCCGTCTCCTTTGGATATAGCGATACCCACGTCCTTCACGACATCAACCTGACATTCGAGCCAGGCCAATTATATGGAATCGTCGGTCCGAACGGCAGCGGCAAATCCACGCTGCTCGACGTACTCACCGGCCATCAAGCTCCCTCCAGTGGGTCTGTCACAATCAACACGTCTCCCGTCGCCTCCATTGCTCCCGCAGACCGGGCCAGACAGTTCGCATTGGTGCCTCAAGATGTGGATTTCAATTTTCCCTTCACTCTTTTTGAAACAGTGCTCATGGGCAGACATCCCCACATTCAACGATTCGCACACCCGTCTCAAAAAGATGTATCTATTGTCGAAACCGCCATCCACACCATGGATCTCAGCCCACTGAAAGGCCGTATCGTGGCCGACCTGTCGGGTGGCGAAAGACAACGAACTGTCGTGGCCAGAGGACTGGCCCAGACCACATCTGCCCTGCTGCTTGACGAACCCACGTCTTCCATGGATATTCGCCATGCGCTGACCACCATGACCGAATTGCAACGGCTGGCGTCCGAAGAAAACCGGACCATCATCGCCGTCCTGCACGATCTGAACCTCGCAGCGGCCTTCTGCGACCAGATTGTCATCTTGAACAAAGGCCGCGTCCATGCGCATGGTACCGTCACAAAGGCCCTGACCTCGGAAATTCTCAACGCCGTCTTCCGTATTCAGGCCGAGATTTTCACCACAGACACAGGCGTTCACATTTTTTACAAATTAAAGGATCACTCGTGATTCGTTACTTCATTTCTTGCATTTGTCTCGTTCTTTTGAGTAGTCCTGCCATGGCCGGAACCGCCACGGACAGCTCTGGACATACCAGTACGTTCACAACACCGTTCAGCCGTATCATCTCCCTGTATGCGGCCCACACCGAGAACCTGTTCTATCTCGGTCTGAACAATGAAATCATCGGTGTCAGCCGAACAGAAGATTACCCGGCACAGGCCTTGGAAAAAACGACTTTCAACGCGCGTGACGGTGTGGAAAAATTTCTGAAAGCCGAACCTGACCTCGTACTCATCCGCCCCATGCTGGAACGGGGATACCCTGCGCTTTGGCGAGCACTCCGCCGACATGGCATCACGGTCCTCTCTTTCCAACCCAACACCATTGACGAAATGCTCACCTATTGGCGAACGCTCGGCCACCTCACCGGACGAGACATGCAGGCAGAATATATGGTCGAAGATTTCAAGGAGGGATTAGTCCTGGCTGAAAAACGACTGGACAACTTTCCGGAGAACGAACGCCCCTCAGTCTTTTTCGAGTCCATTCATTCCAGATTATCCACATTCTCTCCCGGTTCCATGCCCTTGTTCGTCTTGGAAAAAGCGGGAGGAATTAATGTGGCCAAGGACGCTCGGCCCAAACGAGGCACGAATATCGCCGCCTATGGGTTGGAACGTCTTTTGGCAAAAGCACGTCAAATCGACGTCTACCTGGCTCAATACGGCCCCATGAATCAGGTTTCTATCGACAGAATCAAAAACGGCCCGGCCGCATCACGCATCAAAGCCGTCTTGAATAATGGAGTTTTTCTGGTGGACGAACACCTCGTTGCCAGACCGACCATGCGACTGCTGCAAGGTATCGAAACGGTCCATCAGCTTTTGCATCCTATCAATCACACAGCAACCCCTTAAAAAGATACATCCCTTTTCGAAGGACAAGGAAACAATATGACCCCAAAAGGCATTCTCTACGGCATAGGCGTTGGTCCGGGTGACCCGGAACTTTTGACACTCAAGGCTGTCCGTGCTCTGGGCGAAGTCGATGTCATCTTTGCCGCAGCATCCACCAAAAACGACTATTCCACGGCCTATTCCATTGCCAAGCCGCACCTCAAGGAAAACGTTGATGTCATTCAGCTCGGTTTTCCGATGACCAAGGACAAAGACGAGCTTGAAAAAGCCTGGACTGCCAATGCCAAAATCGTCGCCGAAGTGCTGAATGCCGGAAAAGATGCGGCCTTCCTGACACTGGGCGACCCGCTGACCTACTCGACCTATGGATATCTGCAACGCACATTGCTCGCCATGGACCCATCGGTCCGACTTCAGGCCATTCCCGGCATCACGTCCTTTCTCGCCGCAGCTTCAAAAATCGGACTGGTACTCTGCGAATCCAAGGAATCTCTGCTCATCACCTCCGGTGTTTCTGACCCGGAAAAACTGGAAGCACAGCTTGACGTGGCTGACAATGCAGTTATCCTCAAGGCGTACAAGAATTTTGAGGAAATTCGTGAAACACTGAACCGGCTTCGCTTGGCCGACAAGACTGTCCTGGTCTCCAAATTGGGCATGGATGATGAATCCATCCTCATGGACATCAAGGATGCCCCGAAAAAACCACATTATTTTTCGTTGGCATTGGTCAAGAAAAACACACAATAATGAAAACAGCCATTGTCCTCGCCGCTTTCGGCTCACGCAACAAAAATGCCATGGCCTCGCTCGATCACATCATCGAGCGGGTTCATGTGGCGTATCCCGATGTCCCGGTGCGCGTGGCCTATACGTCCAAGACCATTCGCGGACACATGAAAAAAGTAGGCGAGGCCGTGGACTCGGTTCCCAAGGCCCTCGAAAAACTTCACGCGGACGGCGTGACCCATGTGGTCATCCAGTCGCTGCATCTCATCCCCGGCACGGAATTCCACGAGCTGCTGGAACTGGCCAATGAACAGATGCTTGCGGAAGACGGTTTCGTTCGGGTGGAAGTTGGTTTTCCACTCGTGGCCGGTGAGTCCGGGCTGGAACAGGTGGCGGATATCATCATGTCCATTGCAGAAGAAGGCAAAGGCGAAAACGACGCGGTCCTGTTCATGGGACACGGCACCCGGCATGACGGCAGCATCTATTACGAAGCCATGCATCGCGCCTTCCAAAAACGGGACAAAACCGTTCATATGGGGGTCATGGAGCACCAGAAGGAAGCGTGCATCGACGTCATTATCGATCGATTCAAGGATGATGGGGTGAAAAAGGCCTATCTTGTCCCCTTCCTGTTCGGTGCGGGATGGCACGTTGCCCGTGATATGATCGGCGATACCGAAAACAGTTGGAAATCCCGATTGGAAGCCGAAAATATCACCTGCGAACCACTCCTCAAAGGGGCTGGAGAATATGACCAACTGGTTGATATCTGGCTCAAACATCTGGACGATGCGTTCAAACGCCTGAACCGTCATTAGTCCCCTTTTCCCTCCAACACCGACCGTTGAACAATCCGGCACGACCTCATCGTCACACGCCCATACAGCCGACCCACTGGGCACCGGGCACCGACATTTACATGGCCGGGTCCATACGGTAGTCTTCGCGCACCAATGGAGCACAGGTGAGCATACACATTCAGACACATTCCAGCGACACGGTCGTCCTCACAGCCCAGCACGGTGAAAACCTGGCTCGGACCATCTTCATGGGTGGGCTGTGGCAGGGCGTCCCGCTCTGTTCCGGGCTGGGAAAATGTGGTTTGTGCGCTGTCCGTTTTGTGAAGGACGCACCGGACACCACCGTTGATGAAGTGAAAAAGCTGGGGAAAGAGGCTATCGCCCTTGGCTGGCGGCTTGCCTGTCTGCACCCGTCCCAACCGTGCACTATCGAACTGCCGGAACCAATCCGTTCCCCTCGGGTGGCCCGAACCATTGCGACAACCACTGGTGACTACGCCGTGGCTATCGACCTTGGCACCACGTCGATCCATTGGACCGTCCTGATAAACGACCACCCGGTTGCCTCGGGACAGGAACTCAACCCACAAACAGGACTCGGAGCGGATGTCATGTCTCGTCTCGCGGTCGCACGTACCCCGGAAGGACGGACCATCCTTCGCGATCTCATTCTGGACCGGCTCATCGAATTGCTCGCATCCATGACCAAGACCCACCAAGGCCGCTGTACCGCGCTGACAATTTCCGGCAATACCGCCATGGCCTATATTCTCCTGGGATTGGCTCCCGATGGGCTTGCCTCGGCTCCATACAGGCTGTCCTACACGGGCGGCGACGAGCAGCTTTTGGCACCGGAGTTACCCCCGACGTATATTCCTCCACTGCTGGCTCCATTTGTCGGCGCAGATCTGTCCGCAGGCCTGACCGCTCTGGAAGATGCCTCCCACGCCGAGCCACCCTTTTTGCTGGCCGACCTCGGCACCAATGGCGAATTCATTCTCACGCTCTCGCCACACACGCGATACTGTGCCAGCGTCCCCATGGGACCAGCTCTCGAAGGAGTTGGGCTTTCTTTCGGACGCATGGCCGGTCCCGGAACCATCACCAGATTCACCCTGACCCCGCACGGTCTGTCCATACACGCGCTCGATGGGACCGCCCCCCCCACTGGCATTACCGGCACCGGGTACCTCTCGCTGGTCGCACTCCTGCGCACCCACGGGGTCATCAGTGAAACTGGCCAGTTCGACACAGGAACCACGCCGCTGGCCGCACGATTGGCCAGGAATGTGACCACACGACATGGCGAACCGACCTTCATCATCAACGAGAGCCTGTATCTGCCAGCCTCGGATATCGAAGAAATCCTCAAGGTCAAGGCGGCTTTCAACCTGGCCATGTCCACCCTGCTGGACGCGGCCCAATTCGGTCCGGCGGACCTCAAACAAATTTTCATTGCCGGAGCATTGGGGGAACATGTTTCCCTCAAGGATCTGGAAACCCTCGGCTTCCTGCCTCCGGGATGTGCGTCCAAGACGATCAAGGCGGGAAATACCTCCCTTCAGGGGACGGAACAACTGACGACAGATTCGCAGGCCCGGTATTTTGCCGAATCCCTGCCCGACACCATACATCCACTCGACCTCACCGGCGACACGGACTTTGGTGATAAATTTATACAAAGGATGCGGTTTTCCTATGTCGATTGATGGACTTTTTCCCAATCTCACCCACGATAATGCAAAAGAACTTGAACGGTTTGGCAACCTTTTGAAAAAGGTCTGGCCGCTCAAGGGCAAACATCGCGATCACCTGAAATATGACATCAGGGACATGTCTCGCGGTCTGACCAATGAACGCACCCAGCGGCGCAAGGAATACATGACGGACGACAAGTCCCTGTCACCGTATCTCTATTATTTCCTGCCCTGGAACCTGTATCGCATGTCCCGCCTTTTTGCGGGGCTGGAACTCGATATTCCGGACGGCGGCCACATTGCCGATCTCGGGACCGGCCCGCTGACCGCGGTGATCGCCCTGTGGATGTCCCGGCCACATCTCCGCAATCGAAAACTCAACTTTACCTGCCTGGATCTGTCACCCAAATCCATGCACACCGGCTTGAAGCTGTTTCAAGCCATGGCCGGTCACGACTCTCCATGGCGCATCAAGACGGTCAAGGCCCGGTTCTCGGATCGGCTTCACACAAAAGCGGACCTGCTTATCGCGGCCAACGCCTTTAACGAGTTGGATTGGTCTGGCCGAACCGCTCGTCCGCAAGCGGAAATGCTCTCCAAACACCTTGTGAATTCCACCAAGGAAACCGGCCGAATCCTGCTTATTGAAACCGGCGTGCGCCTCACCGGACGGATCATTTCGGAAATGCGCACCCACCTGCTGGACAAAGGATTCAATCCTATTGCTCCCTGTCCGCACTGTGAAGAATGTCCCATGCCCGCCACTGCTCAAGGAGCACCCTGGTGTCATTTCAACTTTTCCGTCAAAGACGCACCCTGCTGGCTCACGAAACTGGCCAAGGATGCCCGTCTCGAAAAAGACAATGTCTCCCTGAACTTTCTCTATCTTTCCCAAAAAGGCTGTGAAAATTGGGGCGCGGTCCGCACCATTTCGGAACCGTTCAAACTTCACGGCAACAAAGGGCAGTACGCTTGTTCGGATCGTGGTCTGACCCTGCTTGATATCCCGGCACAAACCCGGTCCCTGTTCCCGGGCCAAAACATTGTTCCCGAGTGGCCCGAGTCACCGAAAACCGACCTCAAATCCAAGGCATTGATTCTTCCATACAGGCCGAAACCGCCCAAGAAATAATGAAAATCATTGATCTCGGGCTGATGAACTATGCACAAGCCGAAGCCCTGCAACTCACGACACTGGACGGTGTGCTCAACGGTTCGGAAGACAATACAGTCTTCCTTTTGGAGCATCCCAAGGTCATTACACTGGGGCGTCAGGGTGGAGCCGAAAATCTCCACCTCAACGCGGCCCAATTGACTGAACAGGGCATTGAACTGGCCCAGACCACCCGGGGAGGCAACATTACCTGCCATTTCCCGGGGCAGCTTGTGGCCTACCCTATTTGGCGGGTGGAAAAACGGCCCGGCGGCATGAGAAAATTCTTTCATGACATGGAAGAAGCCGTCATCCAGACCTGCGCCCATTTCGATGTGCAGGCCATCCGACGCCCCAAACACCCGGGTGTCTGGTTGGACGAATCCCGAAAAATATGCTCAATGGGAATCGGCGTTCGCCACTGGGTCACCTATCACGGTTTGGCCCTCAATGTCGGCAGTGATGTCAGTCTGTTCAACGCCATTACCCTTTGCGGCATTCCGGGAGCGACCCCCACGTCCCTCTCGGCAGAAGCCGGATACGAAATCAGTTTAAAGGACGCCAAACATGTCTTTGAAAAAGCCTTCAGAAAAACCTTTGCGGATTCCGAAGTGGTTGCGCATCACCCTCCCCAAAAATGAAAATTTCGCCGGGACAGCCGGGTTGATCGCCGATCTCCATCTGAACACGGTCTGCCAATCCGCCAAGTGTCCCAACAAGTGGGAATGTTTTTCAAAAAGTGTCGCGACCTTCCTGATAATGGGGGCCATCTGTACCCGCAACTGTGCGTTCTGCAACATTGTGTCAGGAGATCTTGAACCGCTCGATCCAACGGAACCGGCTCGCGTGGCCGAAGCTGCCAAACGCCTTGCCCTCAAACATGTGGTCATCACATCCGTGACACGGGATGATCTTCCCGACGGCGGTGCCGCCCATTTCGCAGCAACTATCCGGGCCGTCCACGAGGTCATGCCCCACTGCACCATCGAAGTCCTCATCCCGGATTTGCAAGGCGATCAGGTCGCCCTGAGAACCGTGCTGAATGCCCAACCAGACGTGCTCAACCACAATCTGGAAACAACAGCCGTGCTCTATGACACCATCCGGCCGCAAGCGAACTATCGGCAATCACTCGATGTGCTGGTCAATGCCAAACGCATGGCACCGGACATTCCCACCAAATCAGGCATCATGGTCGGTCTGGGTGAAACCGATGAACAGATCATGACCGTGCTCGACGATTTTGCGGCAGTGGATTGCGATATCGTCACCATTGGCCAATACATGCAACCGAGCCGTCAGCATCCCATGGTCCAACGGTATGTGGACCCCACGGTCTTTGACCGCTACGCCGAAGAAGGCACGAAACGGGGTATCAGTCACATGTTCAGCGCGCCGCTGGTTCGCTCCAGCTACAACGCCGCCGATTTCGTTGAGAAAGTTTGAAACGGCCAATGGTAATCTCAAATTTATTCATAAAATCTATATATTGAGTTGACTCGAAATAAAAATTATCATATTGAGAATATTCATATTTTGAAATTCATTAGAAGACGTTGACAGCTCTATGTTTTCGACTTATTTTTTAATTGGTAGCCAAAACTACCAACTAATTTAGGGGTGCCCCAAAGGCATCAATTACTACAAGGGGTGTGCATCAGCGCACCCCTTGCTGCTTTGAGGAATCATCATGGAACGATTGGCAATCTTTGTTGATGCAGGGTACTTCTGGGTTCAAACCACCATGATTCTTCATGGAGAGAAAGTCCCGCGAAATCAGGTTATCCTTGACTATGACATGCTCCATAAAGAACTCCTTGCCACAGCCAAAAAATAATTCCCGGATGCGTCGCTCCTACGAATTTACTGGTATGATGGTCCGGGCAATTCCGGCAAAGCAGAAGAGCATGAAACAATTGAAAAACTGAATGATTTCAAGCTGCGTTTGGGAACACGCAATCGGACAGGTCAACAAAAAGCAGTTGATGGTCTGATTATCGCCGACCTTATCAGCTTGACCCAAAACCGGGCCATTTCCGATGCCTTGCTGGTCAGTGGTGACGCGGACCTGACACCCGGAGTTGTCGCTGCCCAAAACCTTGGACTGCGAGTTCATCTTCTGACCATGGGACCGGAACAGGCAACGTCTCCTTTTCTTGCCGCCGAAGCAGATTACAAGCAACGATGGCCCAGTGAATTCGTCCAAACCTTTGCGACAATGGCACAGGAAGAGACTGAAGTGACTCCATCATCCCAGCCAATCGTTACAGAAGCCCCCATCAATGAGCACTTCAATGCAGAAACTTTGGCGCAAAGCTTTTTGTACGAGAATGGAGAGATTGACCGCTCAAAAATCCTTGCTGAACGATTCATCCCTCGCTCCATTGACTTCAAAATTCTTCAACATGCCAGGCAGGTCCTTGGCAGACGACTTATCGAAGATGAAAAACGATCACTCCGAAGTGCAATCAAAAACCATGTACAGACCGTTGTCGAATGAACAACGTGCCATGAGACCAACTTAATACAACCAATCGCGAATCCGAAGATCGATCTTGGGAATACCTCGATATCGGTCGATTTTCGGGGTGAAGGCGAACCGCATGGTACGGCCCTGGATTTCTCTGGGAAGACTGCCACCCATTCGCCAGGCCTTGCCTGGGAATTTAGCGCCGGTTTCCTTGTCCTGAAGGACGAGCTTCACATGTTCCCGCTCCCGACCAAAGGTTCGATGCTCGGCCACCGTCACTGGCTCTGTTGCAAAAACCGGCTCGGGATTGCCCATGCCAAACGGTTGAAGCAGTTCCAATTCCTGAAGCAACGTATTATTGATGTTGGAAAAACCAAGTTCATGGTCGAGCTTCAATGTCGGAGTCAACGGCTCCGGGCCAAGGGTATCAATGACATACTGATTGAATTGTTCACGCAACGCGGCCAAATTGTCGGCCTCAAGAGACATGCCCGCCGCCTGTTTGTGGCCACCAAATCCCACCAGCACACCGCTGACCGCTTTCAGTCCTTCATATAAATCAAATTCAGCAATGCTCCGCCCTGATCCCTTAAGCAGCCCTTCGGCAGCCTCTGGAGAGCACAGAATCAGTGTGGGACGATAATATTTCTCGACCACCCGGGACGCGACAATGCCGATGATGCCTGGATGCCAATCTTCACCATACAGGACAAGCCCAGCCATATCACGCATGGTTTCAGCCTGGGCAAAAGCCTGTTCCGAAATCTCCTTCTCCTGCCGACGTCGTTCCATATTGATGGAGTTCAACTCCTCGGCAATAGGCATGGCGGTATCGAAATCCTTGGCCAGCAACATATCGAGCGCCTTGGTCGGATCACCCATCCGCCCGGCAGCATTGATGCGCGGAGCAAGGTTGAATCCGATCTGTCCAGCACCGAGTTCCGCACCTCGCTCATATTCGCTGACCACCTTGAGAGCCGCCATACCTGGGCGTTTCCCTTCCTTGATAAGCAACAACCCATTCTTGACCAGAATACGATTCTGCCCGGTCAATTTCACGATATCGGCGATCGTGCCAAGGGCAACAAGATCGAGCAGCGGCCGCACATCCACCGGGTCACCGGGCAGCAATTTGTTCAGAGCCACCATGAGCATGAAGGCCACGCCCACTCCGGCCAAGTCATCACAAGAGCCACCATTTTCCAGACGAGGGTCACAAATGGCATCCGCGTCCGGCAGCGCATCCCCGGGCAGATGGTGATCCGAAACCACCACAGTCATCCCGAGTTCACGAGCCCGGGCCACGGGTTCCATATCGGAAATACCGCAATCCACGGTCAACAGCATGGTCGCGCCCTGCTCGTGCAACTGCTCGACTCCGGGCACATTCATGCCATATCCCTCTTCCATACGATTGGGCAGATGATGCAGGATATCCATGTCATACATGGCAAAGAATTCCTTGACCACCGCAGTCGCCGTGATTCCATCCACATCATAGTCACCCCAGACCGCCAATGTCCGCCCTTCAGCAAGTCCCTGCGCAAGGACCTCCACAGCCTGGGTCAGGCCAGGAATCTCGGCAGGATTGGCCATGTGACGCAGCAGAGGACTCAGGAATTTATCCATCCCCTCCGCATCGGTCAAACCTCGATTCATCAGAATTTCAACGATCAACGGCGACACAGACAACTCTTCCGCCAATGTAGCGGCAACAGTGGAATCGCTTTTTTCCCCACGGGGTTTCCAAATGCACGGCAAGGTATAATCCTATGATTTCAGGAAAGTATTTTCACGAATTGTTCGATATCGTCAGATTCGACCATTTCTTCGGCCGTCTCCATGATCTCGTCCATATCAACTTCGACATCGGCGCACAGTTGTTCAACCTTTTCAGCATAATAACTCTCTGGGTCTTCCACTGTACGCGTCACTGCGTCGGCCAGACAAATGATATTCGACTCCAGGGAATGATCCGGGGCCAAAGCTGGAGAATGATGCCAGTTGACCGGCTCGACCAGATCAGCGGGCAAATCCCAGGATTTCAGCACCAGAGCACCGATCACCGCGTGATCCACCCCCCAATATTCTTCTTCGGCCACAGCGTCGATCAACTCGTCGTCTTCCGCCAATTCACGAATGGCCTGCCAATCATCCGGACGTTTCAAGGCCATGACAAGCTTGCCGATATCATGCAATAACCCTGCGGTAAAAAGGGTCTCTGGCCGCCCCACGTCGGTCATGTGGGACAACTCTTTTGACATGCTCGCAACAAAAAACTGGTGCGACCAATAGGCTTGAATATCAAAATCGTCTGGAAGAGCATACGACTGGGTCAGTCCAGCCACCCCCAACGCAAGGACAATATTCCGAATTTCTGCCAGCCCCAGCACGGCGGAAGCCCTGGTGATGGACTGTACTTCAGACTGCAAGCCATAAAACGCGGAATTGGCCAGCCGCAAAATCCGGGTGGTCAACCCCTGATCCTCACCCAACGTCTGACCAATGTCTTCGACCGAGGCAATGGAACCTCGTGCCGTCTGTACAAATAGTTTCTGAAACACATCCGGAGAAAACGGCAAATCTTCGCGCATTCCGGACAGTTCACGAAGGAAACCTTGAATTTTATCCTGATTCATGGAGACTCCTGCTCACCCGCCCCTCGGCGGATTTTCATCCCATTAATCCAGTTTCAAGGAAAGAGAACCGGGCGCTGCTCCGTGCCCTTTCCCTGATTTTTTCCCATCCAAGGATGAACCTTTGGCCTGTGGTCCGATGGGCGCACCAGGTCCTTCGCCTTCGTCAATAAGCCCTTGAGTCTGAAGATAGGCCCAAAACTGTTTGCTGGCTTCAAGATGTGGATTAACTGTCAAACTCTTTAAAAGATACTTCTTGCAATCGCCAATGTTGCCCTTTTCATAATAGCATCGAGCTATATTATGAAAAAGGTGTTCGTCATTCTTTACCAATTCTTCAGCCCGCAAATAATATTGCAAAGCCTGGTCGTACATTCTGTTCTTGCGCATGTTGATGCCAAAATCATTAAACAGATGCTTGTGTTCGGTCTCAAAGGCCGCTTCGAGTCCGACCAGCCGCTCAAAAATATCATTGGCCTTTACCTGATCCCCTCGATCGAGATAGGTCAACCCCAAACCAAAATTGGCCCGAACATTTTCTTCATCAATGGCCATGGCCTGCTGATATTCAAACTCGGCACTGTACGCCGCACCACGTTCGCGATGCTTTTCTCCACGCACCACCGCCCCGTCCATCTCCTTGATGGCCGGGTACACCGTGCTCACATAAAATTCTGGTTCTGGATTGAACTTGGACAAGAACTCGTCCCGATCAATCTGCCGCTTCGGGCCGGAAGGCACATAATTCTTATTCAGGGGCTGAATGGAAATCACGCCCCTGTCCTCTTCTTCAACATTCCAATAGGTCTTTTGAATCGTCTTCCGCTGCGTGGTGCCGGTACCAACTTTCGCAACAGTCTGCGTGGAAAAGATCCCCTTGATCTTTTCCGCACCGTCTCGAACAATTTCCTGCTTGGTGCCGACTTTCGGTTCCTGCTCGGACATCAGACTCTCCTATGTGGCCTGTTTCATCTCCTCGACAATAGCCAATGCGGTTTCCCGCGGGGCAGAAGCCTGCGTGATCGGCCGCCCTACCACAAGATAATCGGAGCCGCTTCGCACCGCCTGTGCAGGAGTGACAACCCGCCGTTGATCGCCAGCATCGCTCGAAGCCGGTCGAATACCGGGCGTCAGGCAAATAAAGTTTTCCCCGCACGCCGCCTTGATCCGCTCGACCTCCAGGCCGGAACAAACCACTCCATTTAAGCCATATTGCTCGGCTTTCACAGCGAGGTCAAGAGCCATTTCAGACGGGGCAGGTGCGTTCTCGACAGGAAGATCGCCAGCGGCCATACTGGTCAGCATGGTCACGGCAAGAACAATGGGGGCTTTTTCAACCGAGACGGCGGCCTCGGCGCATCCAGCCACTGCGGCTCTGGCCATGCGTTCACCACCAAGTGCGTGAATGTTGACCATATCCGCACCGGACCGGACCGCAGAACGAACCGCGCCTTGCACGGTGTTGGGAATGTCAAAAAACTTCAGGTCCAGAAAGACCTTGAACCCCATTTTCTTGAGACCGGAAACGACCTGTGGTCCTTCGGCAGAGAACAGTTCAAGGCCAACCTTCACCCACGACACCGCACCCTGAAGGGTCCGAGCCATGGCAAAAGCGGCATCCGCATCCTTGTAATCAAGGGCAACAACCAGTTCAGCCATCATCTTCCCACGTCTTTTGAATATTTCCCAAAATACCCGGTCTCAGCGACGGCTTGCACCGACCCGCCAGATACACGGCCTTCAATTCCTTATACGCCTCATCCAGATTGTCGTTGACCACCCAGGAGTCAAACCACTTTGCCTGAGAAAGCTCACCAATGGCATTATTCAACCGGCGTTCGATGGAATCGGCAGAATCAGTCCCACGGCCTTCAAGTCGACGAACCAATTCTTCACGAGACGGTGGCAACAAAAAGACAAACGTCCCTTTGTAAAAGGTCTTCTTGAGCTGTTTGGCACCTTGGACATCGATGTCAAACAGCACATCACGTCCCGAATCGAGCATTTTTTCCACAGGCTTGGTGGCCGTGCCGTAAAAATTGCCATGCACTTCGGCCCATTCGCAAAAATCGCCTCGACTCCGCATGGCCACAAAGGCTTCACGAGAAATGAAATTATACTCACGCCCGTTCTGTTCTTCACCACGCGGCGGGCGAGTGGTGTACGAGACGGAAAAACCAAAGTCCGGGAACTCCTCCCGAAGCATGGCGATCAGCGTGGACTTGCCGGTTCCGCTGGGCGCACAGACCACAAGGACCTGACCCAGCCTGAATGTATGATTCTCCTGCTTCACCTATCCTATTCCCCTTCATCAGCACTGAATCGCTGACCAATGGTTTCCGCCTGAATAGCCGACAAAACCACATGGTTGGAATCTGTTACAATAATGGCCCTGGTTTTACGGCCTTGGGTCGCATCGATAAGCCGTCCTTCGGCGCGGGCATCTTCCCGCAAACGCCGCATGGGAGCACTGGACGGATTAACAATGGAAATGACCCGATCAAGAACCACGAAGTTCCCGAAACCAACGTTGAGTAATCCCTGCTTCTGCATACTTTTCTCCCATGTTTCCGAACGGTTCTATTCGATATTCTGAACCTGTTCGCGGCACCGCTCCAGCTCGGCCTTGAAATCGACCACCAACCGACTCACTGTCGTATCCTGGGCCTTGTTGCCACAGGTATTGATCTCACGAAATGTTTCCTGCACCAAAAAATCAAGTTTTTTGCCCACATTGCCTTTGGAGGCCAGGACTTCACTCAATCGATCCAGATGGGCATCCAAACGGGTCAACTCTTCGGAAACATCCAATTTATCCGTAAGATACGCGACTTCCTGAAGCATCCGGTCCTCGGAAAACTCGACATTGGACGAATCCAGCATATCCGTGATCCGCTGCCTGAGCGCGGTTTTCTTGGCTTCGAGAATTTCGGGAATCCGAACGGCGACCTTCTGGGCCAATTCACGCAAAGTGTCCATCCGAGTGGTGAGATCGTCACCCATGGCTTCGCCTTCGACAGACCGGGAATTCACCCAATCCTTGAGTGCCGCTTTCAGGCCATTTGTCAGACTCTCGGCCAAACCGGGATCAGGTTCAGATCCGTTGTCACGCCACAAGGAAGACATGGACAGCACACGGTTGTAATCCGGCACAAATGTTTCGCCTCGCCCCTCGGCCAGCTTCTCCATCTGTGTAAACATGGCCTGGGCCATTGTCTCATTGAAAGTGACCCCGAGAATGCCGGAATCCAACACTTCGAGGTTCAACGAGACATCCACTCTGCCGCGAGACGCATAAGTACGAACGATCTTTTCCCATCCATTCTCAAGAGAACGGAGGAAGCCAGGCATTCTCCATTTGACATCGAGATACCGACCATTGACGCTCTTGATCTCCCAGACATGGGTCCAGGCATCCTCATTGGTCTCGAAACGACCAAAACCAGTCATGCTTACAGGCATAGTATTTTTCCTTCTATGGTTGGAAGCCGCGTGTTGCTCATCCGTTTACATTTGCGGCTTGCTCAGCGTGTGTTTATACGACTGACGCAACTTTGTCAGCCGAGATTTCATATCATTTCCCGCATAGTCCGGGAATGTCCATGGGAATGTAACCCATTGTTTTTTCTGCCAAATCATTGTCAGATCGGCCCAAATTCCATTTTTAAGATAAATTCGATGTGAAAAATTCTTGCCCGTGGCCAAAACAAGACTCTGCAAAGTAATGAATCCGGGGTCGAGATTGAACCGCCGTTTCTCGCCGTCGGCGAACCGCTGTTCCAATGCATTGGTCGCCATCTTGATATCCGCCAACGTATCCAACGGACGCAATGTCTCAAACGAGATGAGTCGACGCATGATGGGGGTGCCCAACTCCGCATCATAATAGTCGGTCTGGTCAAAAACGAACAGATCGCCAGCCTCGGCAACCGGGCCGAATTCAGCCTCCAATAAAGCGAGAAGTTCGGGCCAGACCGTGTCCCATTGTGCGCTCAGAATGGACAGAATCAACAATCCGGGTTCCGGTGTCTTCGGGGTACTCATGCGATCTCCACCGGCTCCACCACGAGCACATTCTTATCCAGCTTCAGGGGACGCGTCCGAATCAGGGAACGAGCACCGGCTCCGGCTGGCAGCGAGGTCAACCGGCAGGCCGCATAATATTCACAGACCCCTCGTCCGGTTGTATCCTGTACCAGCACATCGAGATGAGACTGATTGAGCAACGTCTGTAAAAAATCTTTTTTCTTGGTATTCACCAACTCCCGCAACCGGGCGGCACGGGCTTTTCGAACCGGCACATCCACGGACCCCGCCATCTCGACAGCCTTGGTTCCGGGACGTTCCGAATAGGGGAAAATATGTCCATAGGTCAGGGGCAAATCGCGGCACAATGCCATGGTGTTTTCAAACTGTGCCTCGGTCTCGCCGGGAAACCCGGTAATGAAATCCGCTCCAAGGCCGATGACTGGCCAATGCGTCCGCAATCGTTCCAAAAAGGACACCGCAGTTCGGGGATCATAATGGCCTCGCCCCATGGCCCGAAGCACATCTGGATCACCGCTTTGCAACGAAAGATGCAGTTGCGGACACACCATGGAGGAACCATTCAGGACATCCAAGGCCTTGTCCGTGAGCTGACCCGGTTCCGCCGATGAAACCCGAAACCGCGCCTTGCCACCCCATTCCTGCCCAAATTCGGTTTCCAGCCGGGCAACCAAATCCCAAAAATCGATTTTCTCTTCCAAACCCCGACCAAAATGGCGCAGATTGATCCCGCTGAGAATGAACTCACGGAACCCTGAATCCAGCAACCGAGCGACTTCTTCAAGGATATCGATAACTGGACGACTGATCGATTTGCCGCGCGTCGTCGGGATGATACAATACGTGCAATTGTGGGAACAGCCGTCCTGCACCTTGACCACAGCCCGGGCACGGCCATAGCCACTGATAGAGAACGGAGCAAATCTGGACACGCCCGGCTCCGGTTGATCGGTGGATTGAGGTCCATTCAACAACTGGGGTTTATCTTTTTGGGAAACCACCCGAACAACGCCGGGCAAGGCTCCGAGTTCATCGGGCATGATCTGGGCAGCGCAGCCGGTGATGATGATCGCCGCGTCTGGATTATCTCGATGAAAACGGCGCACTGACTGCCGCAAATCTGCCACGGCATTGGCCGTGACCGCACAGGAATTGACCAAAATAAGCTCTGCTTCCTGCGGGGTATCCACTTCGCGGGCATCCCCTCCGGCCCAGGCCTCACCAATGGCTCTGGTTTCATATTGGTTGATCTTGCAACCCAGGGTAGCGGTATAAAAGGTAATCATGTTATGCTCTGACACTCACTTGAATAAAACACCAACATTTTTGCCGGGAACGAACTCATGACCAAGACGCTTTCACTCATCTTCATCGCCTTCACCATTCTGGCCTGCGCGCCCGCCCCAAAACACGCCGGGAACCTGTCCATGACGGTCAAGGATTATCGCGCGGCGGCCGCATACTATGAAGAGGCACTGCAACAGAACCCGGATTCCGTTATCGTGCTGACCAACCTTGGTCGTGCGTACTACAATCTGGCTGAATACGACAAGGCCAAACAGAAATTCACCGCAGCCACCCAAATCCAACCAGGATACCCGCAGGCCGTTTTTTATCTCGGTCTGACGGCCCTGATACAAAACGACCGCGCGGCCGGGTTCGGCATACTGACCAACTTCCGCTATCCAGGCAAGCCCCAAGTGACCCGTTCCGTCACAAACATGGCTCGCCAGCTCACGGACAACACCGAATCCTCCCCAGACTATCTCATTGACAGGATGGCTCAGGCGTGGACAGAGGGAATGGCGTTGGATAAACAGTCAGACTTCAGATAGGAGGCAATCATGCGGCTTCTGCTCCTTTTCAGTCTATTCGCCCTGCTGTGCGGGTGCAACACTTCTTTGGGCGTTGGCGTGGGGTCCGGTACCACCCGCGTCGGCATAGGAACAGGTGGCGGACGGACCTCGATCGGCGTCGGGGCGCACACTGGCGGCGCGGTGGCCTTTACCGCACACAAGGATTTTCTGCCCAATGGTCCCAGCGAAATCTACACCAGCAACAAAAAAGCCGTCATGGCCCTACGCGACGGAGACACTACAACCGCCAGCAAAATTCTTGAAGCCAATCTCGAAAAATACCCGAACCACCCGGATTCGACCTACTATCTCGGATTGACGCGCATCTATCAGGGGAAACGGGACGAAGGATTCGCCCTGCTCAAATCCTATCGCGCCCCGGACAACTACCGGATGACCAGTGAAGTCCAGCGGTCCGCCGCCTTTCTGGAAAAGAAACCGGAACTCTCAGCCGAAAAAATCCACGAAGTCATGAACAAGAACCGCAGTGACGGATATCAACGAGAAATACGGGAACGACAGGATATTCTGCCCAGTCGCTGGTAATCAGAGAGGTTTTTCAATAATCCCGCCGCCAAGCACGACACCATCATCGTCGTACACCGCAGCGACTTGTCCGGGCGTGGGGCGCGTGTGAGGTTCCAGAAAATCGAAACGCAGGGAGCCATCAACCAGTCGGACATGGCTCGGCTTGGCCTTTTGGCGATACCGGGTCTGCACCATGACCACTTCAGGCCAGGTTTCGGCAGGAGTCATGAAATTGACCTGTTTCGCCACACACCCATGCGAAGCCAATTCGGATTGAAGCCCGACAAGAAGCGTATTACGCGCCACGTTCTTGTCCAGAACGTACAGGGCTTCCTTCCACGGAATGGCCAAACCACGCCGCTGGCCTTGGGTATACCGCCACAAGCCCTTGTGCTCGCCAACCACCGTTCCATCCAGAAGTTCGGCAGGACCGGGACCAGGCATTGAACAACGCCCCGTCAAAAAGGCCTGATAATCGTCATTGGGCACAAAACAGATTTCCTGACTCTCGCCAGGCACAGGCGGAGTCAACCCCTGACGCGCCAGAATATCCAACACATCCTTTTTCAAGGTTTCGGCTAAAGGAAACAGGGATGCGCGCAAGGATTCAATGGGGACAAGCGACAAAAAATAGCTCTGATCCTTCGTCAGATCGACTCCACGAACCAACATCTGCCCCAGTCCCTCTCGTTCTTCAATCTGCACGTAATGCCCAGTGGCTAGCCGAGTCGCTCCGAGTGCTCGAACCGCATCGAACAACACCCCGAATTTCATCCGAGGATTGCACAAGGCGCACGGATTGGGCGTCAAACCAGCCCGATATCCTTCCACAAAAGGTGCCACCACCTGCTTCTCAAAGACCTCATGCAAGTCAACGGCATGAAATGGAATATCAAGTTGATCGCAAACAGCGGACAACCCGGTTTCCACCCGTTCCCACGCAGGATTGGGCGGCAAGAAATGTCCGTGGACTGCCACAAGGTCATGCCCCTGCTCCTTGAGCAGAACCATGGCAAGCAGACTATCCATGCCGCCAGATACGGCAACGGCTGTGGTCATGACGATACGTGTACCCTTTCCCTTCCCCGATGCGACGGGGCAATTTTCATCTCAACACATGGAAAATTTCCCGTGTTCATATCAATGGATATCAAAGACAAAAGCCGGCTGCAAACATGATTCGCAACCGGCTTGTGTCAAAAAAAGACTCACATCTACAGTTCGGGCATGGGCATGGGGTCAAGATTGCGCTCAAGGCACTCCGTGACGGATAACATATCCGCCTCACCAAATGCCGGTCCCATGAACTGCAATCCCACGGGCATCCCGGAGTCTTTGCCAAGCCCCACGGGCAGACTCATACCTGGCAATCCAGCCAGATTCGCCGAGATGGTAAAAATATCCATCAGATACATTTGCAACGGGTCCGCTTTTTCTCCAGCCTTGAAGGCTGTAGTGGGGCACACGGGTCCGGCGATGAGATCACACTGCTCGAACGCCGCGTCAAAATCTTCGCGCAACAGGCGGCGAACCTTGGCAGCCTTGTTGTAGTACGCATCATAATAGCCGCTGGACAACACATACGTTCCCATGATGATCCGACGCTGCACTTCGTCGCCAAACCCTTCGGTCCGACTCGTCGTGTACATGTCGATCAACTCCGAAGCGTCCTTGTTGCGATGCCCAAACCGAACCCCGTCAAATCGGGATAAATTGCTCGAAGCCTCGGCCATGGCGATGATGTAATAGGTGGCAATGGCATACTCTGTCAGAGAGAGTTTGACCGGCACGGTCTTGGCCCCAAGCGATTCCATCCGAGCCACAGCGGCCCGGCACGCTTCTTCGACTTCAGCGTCCAGCCCTTCGCCCCAATACTCCTCGGGGAGTCCGATGGTCACGCCATCCAGGTTTTCCCGACCCAAAGCGGCCAGATAATCAGGCACTTCGACATCGACAGACGTAGAATCTCTGGGATCGTGGCCAGCCATGACCTGCAACATGCGGGCGGCGTCCTCCACGCTCCGGGTCATGGGACCAATCTGGTCCAACGAAGACCCATAAGCGATCAAGCCAAACCGCGAAATACGACCATACGTGGGTTTCAATCCAACGATTCCGCAGAATGACGCGGGCAACCGGATGGACCCACCCGTATCCGTGCCAAGTGCGGCATAACATTGACCGGCCGCAACCGTGGCACCTGACCCGCCGGACGAGCCGCCCGGTACGCGATCGGTATCCCAGGGATTGCCGGTCTGGAAAAATGCGGAATTCTCGGTGGATGACCCCATGGCAAATTCATCCATGTTGGCCTTGCCAATGATGATGGCCCCGGCCTCACGCAATTTCACCACCGCAGTTGCGTCGTAAAACGGCACGAAATTGTCGAGAATCTTCGAAGCACAGGTGGTCCGAATTCCCTTGGTGGCCAACAAATCCTTGAGCACGATGGGCACGCCCCACAACGGTTTGCTCGCGTCAGGACCTTCAGCATCCAAGGTCTCGGCCTGTGCCAAAGCAGTGTCACCCGTGACGGTGATGAGTGCCTTGACCCGAGGTTCGGTTGCCTCGATGCGGTCCAGACAATTCCTGACGGCCTCAACCGCCTTCAACTCCCCGGATTGCAGCTGTGCAGCCACTTCGGAAAGGGTCTTCTTATAGAGATCAGACATAATCAATCCTGAATATATCAAATGATTTACACAATTCGAGGAACAATGAAAAATTTCCCATCCTGTTCCGGGGCGTTGGACAACACTTCGTCACGCGTGGACTCCTTGCTAACGGCATCCTTACGCAAAACCGTGGTATGGCTGACCGGGCTGTACAAGGGGTCAACAGCATCCGTTTCCAATTCACCAAGTTTGTCCATATAACTCAAAATATCGCCGAGCTGTCCTGCAAACAACTCCAGCTTGTCCTGTGGCAGGTCGAGGCGAGAAAGCCGGGCAACCTTGGCCACTTCTTCAGGACTGATTTTCATACCTTTCTCCTTGTCTCAAAAACCGCTTATTGAGGCGGCATATCCGGGGTATTTTCTTCAATGGTAATCCATTGTCCGTCTTCGGACTGCGTATACCCTTGTTCTTCCATTCGTTTTTCGTAGGCTTCCATGCGCTTCTCACGCCGGGCCTTGGCCCGTGCAATCCGTGCGCTGATTTTATCGACATTGACCAGTCGCTTGCCGTTCCGAACCGGACTGAACACATACAAATCTTGACTGGCCACACCGTCCGTATCCCACTTCAACGGGGCAATACTAAATTCCATATCCTGAGCACGCTGAATACGAGAATTCACATCCCGGCTGGACCAATTGGACGGCAATGAACCGACCCGACCGGCAAACCGGATGAAATCATATCCCAAAGCGACCCAGAAATCGGCCTGTCCGAGACCTTCTTCAGTCAAGGCGTTCTGAAGCACACGTCCACCGTCCGAGTCTTCCCACCATGCGCCGGGACAAACAGCCAGACGATAGTAATGCTCATCGATCCCCTTGGCGGCATCCAATGCCTGACTCCACAATCCGGGACCGAGAAAAACCAATTGATCACCTTCGTAAAAAAAGAAATTGGGAAGTAATGTCTGCGCCTGTCGCCAGCCATCCGGGATAAAGACAGCTCCGAAGTCAGGCATTTCCAACGGCACATCCTTATTGTCATTGAAATCAGCCGGGACGTGCAGCAACTTACCGATACGTTTACTCCACTGTTTCAACTGTTTGGGCGGATATGACTGCATTCCCCTGATGCGACCACCAAGAGGCGTGGCTTCCTTATAAAACGTCTCGGCCATGGTCCGACCATAATCTTCTTCGGGATAAAAAACCGCAAGATCAGTAATGCCCAACTCGTCAACCGCCATGGAGACAAGGCTGCGCACCTCGTCATTCCGACTGGCGAAAAAACGCCAGGCATCCCGGCCCTCGGTCAAGTCTCCCAACGAAGACAAAAAGGTGAACACCGCCCGATCTTCAAACACGCTTCGGGCCGACGCAGACCCTTCGGACAACTGCTTGAACGCACTGATTCGCAACGGACCGCCCACCACGGAATAATGTGCGGGCAATGCTGCGAGCCTATCCTGCCAGCCAGGAATATCCGTATTGATAACTTGCAGATCAACCGAAATATCGTCTTGCGCCAACCGCCATTGGGCAAGCCCTGCACCACGAACAATTTTCACACCAACCTTGGCATACGGGCCGGTCAAAGGCAGGGCCAGAACCAATCCGATACGCGGCACACCGTAGCGGTCTTCCAACGCGACCAATTTCGCGTCCAAAGACGCGGTATCGACCAACAGGCTATTGCTCGCCAGATTACGCATGGTCCGCCATGCTGTGGACCATGTATCGGAATCATCCGCCGCCCGAACACCGTGTTCAAACGCGACAAGCGCATAGGGGAACTGCCATTGATTGGCCGTATCGACCATTGAAAAAAGCGCCTCAAGCTCCTGGTCCGATTTATCCGAGAGCTGTTCCCGGAAGACCCGCTCGAACCCGGCCTTGGCCGAATCATCAGACGCCTGTTGATAATATTGATTCAACACGTCCATGGCCCGGTCCGCATCACCCATCTCACGAAAATAGTCGTTGTACCACAACGCGACATCCCGCTTAGTGGCCCACGGCGTTTTCGTGCTCTTCAAGACCCATTTCAAATGATTATTCAACCGCTCTGTTCGTCCCAATGCGGCCATGGTCTTGAGATAGGTCAACTCCCAGGAAACAAGTTCCAACGCGCCAGTGTCCTGATTGGCCCAGTTTTCCAACGCGATTCTGGCTTGATGATAATGTGAATTCTGATAGGCGGACTCGGCAAGACGCCCATAAATCAATGGGAGTTCACTGCGGACAATGTCCTGTCGTTCCACCGCTGCGGCATAATACAATTCGGCACTCTCGTAGTGCTCGGCCTGCCATGCGGCATCCGCTTCCATGAGCAGATTGGGCGTGGACAGCAAATCCACACTTTTGACGGATTGCTGCATGGGAGCACACCCCCAGACGACCAATCCAAGCAAAAGCAGAAGGACACAAAAACGCGGACTATAAGAAAAATGTGTTCGGTGCATCGTCTGTTCCATAAGAGCTGGAGTACTCGCTTGATAAAAAAAACCCGGCCCGTGAATCACGGGCCGGGTAAGGTATACTTTGCTTGGGCAGCTAAGGCAAGCTACTTGACTTCGGTGTAATCGGCATCGACCACATCGTCGTCATCCTTGGGAGCGGCACCGGCATCTGCGCCAGCCGCACCGGCTGCTCCGGCGGCTCCGCCACCCATGTCAGGGCCTGCGCCGCCTTCGGTATTCTGCTGGGCGTACAATTGTTCAGCCAGCTTGTGTGAACTTTCCGACAACTCAGCGGTCTTGGCCTTGATTTCTTCGACATCGTCGGTCTCAAGGGCCTTTTTCAAAGTCTCGATCTTGCTTTCGATGTCAGCCTTCAACTCGGCATCAACCTTGTCACCGAGGTCACGCATGGATTTCTCGGAGGTATACACCAAGGTATCAGCCTGGTTGCGAACCTCGATGAGTTCCTGCTTTTTCTTGTCCTCGTCAGCATGGGATTCGGCATCCTTGACCATCTGATCGATCTCTTCGTCGGACAAGCCCGAGGAAGCGGTGATCTGGATGGACTGCTCATGGCCGGTCCCCATATCCTTGGCGTTGACATGCACGATACCGTTGGCATCGATGTCAAAGGAAACTTCAATCTGGGGAACGCCACGGGGTGCCGGCGGCAAGCCGGTCAGCTCGAAGTTGCCCAACAGCTTGTTATCTGCGGACATGGGACGTTCACCCTGGAAGACACGGATGGACACGGACGGCTGGTTATCAGCCGCGGTGGTGAACACCTGGGACTTCTTGGTCGGAATGGTGGTATTGCGCTCGATCAAGTGTGTCATCACGCCACCCATGGTCTCAATGCCAAGGGACAGCGGTGTCACGTCGAGAAGCAGTACGTCTTTGACGTCACCAGCCAAAATACCACCCTGAATGGCAGCACCCATGGCCACGACTTCATCCGGGTTCACGGAACGGTTGGGTTCCTTGCCGAAGAAGGATTTCACCTTTTCCTGCACCAGCGGCATACGGGTCATACCACCGACGAGAATGACTTCGTCGATGTCAGATGCGGACAGGCCGGCATCTTTCAGGGCCTTTTTGCACGGCTCAGCAGTCCGGTCGACCAGGTCCTCGACAAGTTTTTCCAACTTGCTGCGGCTGATCTTGACCATCATGTGCTTGGGACCGTTCTGGTCAGCAGTGATAAAGGGCAGGTTGACCTCGGTCTCAACAGAAGAGGACAGGTCATGCTTGGCCTTTTCCGCTGCTTCCTTGAGCCGTTGCAGGGCCATACGGTCCTGAGACAGGTCAATGCCATTCTCTTTCTTGAACTCGTCCACCAGATATTCGATGATCCGAAGATCAAAGTCTTCGCCACCGAGGAACGTGTCACCATTGGTTGCACGAACTTCGACAACATTGTCACCGACTTCCAGGATGGAGACATCAAAAGTACCGCCACCGAGGTCAAAGACCGCGATCTTTTCGTTGGCTTTCTTGTCGAATCCATAGGCCAGAGATGCGGCGGTCGGTTCGTTGATGATACGCTTGACCTCAAGGCCAGCGATCTTGCCAGCGTCTTTGGTGGCCTGACGCTGAGAGTCATTGAAATATGCGGGAACCGTGATAACCGCTTCGGTCACATTTTCGCCCAAATAGGTTTCAGCGTCCTTCTTCAGTTTCTGAAGAATAATGGCGGAAACTTCCGGCGGAGAAGACTTCTTGCCGTCAATTTCAACCCAGGCATCATTGCCGTTGCCGGAAACGATGTCATACGGACAGTGCTTCTGCCATTTTTTAACCTCAGGCGAACTCACCTGACGACCCATCATGCGCTTGATGGCAAAAACGGTTTTCTCCGGATTGGTGACGGCCTGACGCTTGGCGATATCACCGACCAGACGTTCCTTGTCAGTAAAGGCCACGACGGACGGCGTAGTGCGTCCCCCTTCGGGGTTCGTGACGCATTTCGGATCCTTACCTTCCATGACGTAAACGCAGGAGTTGGTAGTTCCGAGGTCGATCCCTATGATTTTACCCATATGTATTTCCTCCTCAAAGATTCTATTGAAATAGTCGTTATCGACGTTGTTTTTCGTTACCCTGTTCAATAAGTACGCATTCGCCCTTGTAAAGAGCTTCAGCATCAAAAAATATATCTATGCCTTATTCACCATGACTTTTGCCGGTCGAATCAATCGTCCCTTCAGGCGATATCCACCCTGGACAACCTGCGCGATCTGGTTGTCGGCAAGTCCTTCTTCTTCAACCGTGCCCACGGCTTCATGAATTTCGGGATCGAATTCGCCACCCACAGTCGCGGAAACAACCTCCAACCCATGGCCTTTCACGGCATCAAGAAACAACTTGCGGGTCATATCCACACCAATGACAAAATTCTTGCAGGCACCATCCAGATTGTCAGTATGAGCCAAGGCAAGATCAAGGTTGTCCAACACCGGCAGCAGGTCGGCCAATATGGACTCGCCCGCATACTTCTTCATTTCCTGATTTTCCCGGAACAACCGTTTTTTGACGTTCTCGGCATCGGCCAAGGCCCGAAGGCGTATCCCTTCCGCTTCCTTGAACACGTCACATTCAGGACACACCGACTCACGACACAAGGCGGTCAATTCTTCCTGGCTTAAAGAAACTTCAGCGGCCTCAGCCTCTGCGGTCTCGTCAGTTGCATCAGGTGTCTCACCCTGTTCTTCGTTAAAAATCGTCCCTTCATCGTCATAGAGACCGTTAATGGGCACTTCGTTCTTGTTCTCTTTGGTCATATATCATCCTTAAAAATCGTGATTCATCATGAAAAGGCCCCGTCAAAAGCGAGGCTGAAAAGGAAATAAGCATGGGGAAAAGGTTGTCAATGGTCTTTTATATAAGAATATGACAGATCGGAAAATCTCACGGCAAAAAACCGCGATTTCATCTACAAACAGAACTGTCCGTTCTCATAAATCATGGAAGAAGAACCGCTCCTGCACCAGGCTGTGACCCGCTTTGGCTGAGTATTGACCAAATCCCAATGCATATCGGACCTATTGAATCCTAGCTCGTCTTCCAGCTCCGGGGTCAACAATTCCGAAGGGCCGGAAAAACTCTCCACCACGGCCCCGCCGAGTGCGATATGACAGTTGCCGGTCTCCCCACCAAAATTCTCATCAAGCAACGTGTGCGCCATAAATCGATCAACGCGGGAAAAACGTGTGTCCGTCAGGGAAAATTCCCCGACCCGACGAGCACCGGCATCAGAATACATCTGATCCTGCAAAAAGACCTGCCCCCGCTCGGATTCCACCCGGGCCGCAATCCCTTCGGAAAAATCCAACGACGCACCGATCACGAGGTGACCATATCGAAGACTGGGCTGGTCTGCATAATATGTCCCTTCCACCGCACGAGCATCAGGGGCGAAATATATTTCATATCCCGGAATATTCCCGCCGCTCACACCGACAAATTGCCGATTATTGCCCACGGGCACCTTGAGATTGATATTTTCTGATTCCACATGCAGCGACGAGATGTCCATGGAACCAAGCCAATCGCACACGCCCTGAATCTCACGTTGCAACCGCTTCCACTCCTTGACCGGACTGGGCATATTCAGCCAACAGGCACGTGTCAGGGCGGTGGCATATTCCTCCAACGTCATCCCCGATGCGGTCGCCAACGCTTCCGTGGGGTACAGACAGGTGGTCCAACCAAGGACGCCCGCCTGTTTCCGACGCTGTAAAATCTGTCGATTCAGGTCATCTGATCGACGGCCCTCGGCAATGGTACGCGGATCGACCGTCTGAAGATGGGTCAAATCTTCTGGGGCCAAGATGGTAATGATTCCAGCGACGTGGCTATATAACTCACTCAAACCGGGCTGTTGAAAAAGGAGCTGGCTGTAGCTGGAATTGAGATACCGTTCCATCTCCATATACGGTGAGGGCATGGCCATGGCCACGGGCATGAGGTGCATATCCATGAGCCGGGAGTACACGGCCTCGGTCAAAGCCAACCCCGGGATATCGTACCGAATCAAAACGATATCCTTGTTCTTGAGAGGCTTTTCCCTGCTCTGGGCCAATGCCCAGACAAGGACTTCCGCATAATTTTCCAAATCAACCTGACTCAATACCGACACACCGACTCCTTGTATTGGATGCTCACACTTCCGAGCCTGAAAGGATACAAAGCCATCCCCTTCGAAGCAACTGTTTTCAATGAAGGACTGCACTTTTGACTTCCTCTTGCAGTGGACGTACACCACCGGGTATGCCTATATTACCACTCCCAGACTATTGTCCGCCGCTTCCGTTTTGCTCTGCCACCATCGCCACGGTGTATCCCCCGATTTTTCGAATGACGCCACTGACGGCCCCGAATCGAGAACGAATTGAACTCCCGGATACCGATTTTCTCGATTTCGACTGGCACCGGTCCCGCACCGGCGAAACTCGCAAGCTGGTCATCGTCAGTCATGGACTGGAAGGCCATGCCCGCAAAAAATACGTACTTGGCATGGCTCGCATGTTGACCGGACTCGGTCATGATGTCGCCTGCTGGTGCCAACGGGGATGCAGTGATGAACCCAACCGATTGCCTCGCTCGTACCATTCCGGCGAAACAGACGACCTGCACGCGGTCATCATGCACTGCCTGTCCACAGGCCGGTATGACGAAATCAGCCTGATCGGCTTTTCCATGGGCGGCAACCAGATCCTCAAATACCTCGGAGAAAATCCTGACCGGATTCCGCCACAGGTCGTGAATGCAGCGACCTTTTCCGTGCCCTGCGATCTGGATGCCACGGAACGCATGATCGCCCTGCCATCCCGGCATATCTATTTTGAATATTTCATGCGCGGACTCCGCCGGACCATTCGTGAAAAAAGTGATCGGTTCCCGAATGTCATCGACAGCACCCGCTTGCGCGGTATCAAAACGCTCAGGGATTTTGATGATCGATTCACGGCACCGTCCAACGGATTCACTGACGCGGCCGATTACTACGCCCAATCCAGTTCTCTCCAATTCCTGCAACACATCCGGATTCCGACGCTGCTGGTCAATGCCCTCAATGACCCGTTTCTCGCACCATCCTGTTACCCCACGCAGGATGCCGAAACCAACCCCAACCTATTCCTGGAGATGCCCAAGTACGGCGGTCATGTCGGATTTGTTCTGGGCGGCAAAGAAAACATCTACTGGTCCGAACATCGGGCCGCCCAATTCCTGACCCAAACCAACACCAAACAAACCGCAGCCGTCTAAGGACGCCAATCCTCGACCATAAAAAAGGGCTGCCCCCACTTTGGGAGCAGCCCGTTCTCTCTTTTCATTCGTCTTCTTATGCGAAGACCAGACTGCCGTTTTCCTCATCCACGGTCACCGTGGAATCCTCAATCAGCTCGCCACCGATAAGCCGTTTTGCCAACGGTGTTTCCAGATGCGCCTGCAAATACCGATGCAATGGACGCGCACCGAAACTCGGGTCATACGCGGCTTCAGCGATAAACAGCTTGGCCTTGTCCGTAAGCACCAGACCAATCTTGCGATCTTCCAACCGCGACCGCAGTCCTGCCACCAACAGATCAATAATACCTGTCAATTGCGCGGGAGTCAGCGGATGGAACAAAACGGTTTCATCCACACGGTTCAGGAATTCCGGTCGGAAATGATGCCGTAGAACATCCATGACCTGCGCTTCCACACCATCCCGGAAATCCCCGGACGCATCAATGCCATCAAGCATATATTCGGCACCGAGGTTGCTTGTCATGATGACAATGGTATTCTTGAAATCCACGGTCCGGCCATGGGAGTCCGTCAGCCGTCCATCATCCAGAATTTGCAAGAGCACGTTGAACACGTCGTGGTGCGCCTTTTCTATTTCATCGAACAGGATGACGGAATATGGTTTCCGTCTGACAGCCTCAGTCAACTGACCGCCCTCATCGTAGCCGATATAGCCCGGAGGCGCACCGATCAATCGAGCCACGGTGTGCTTCTCCATATACTCGGACATATCAATACGAATCATATTGTCTTCGGAATCGAACAGGGCTGAAGCAAGGGTCTTGCACAGCTCGGTCTTGCCAACGCCCGTAGGTCCAAGAAAGATGAACGAACCAATGGGCTTGGTCGGGTCTTTCAATCCGGCCCGGGCACGCAACACGGCATCGGCCACGGCCTGAACCGCTTCATCTTGACCGATGACCCGCTCATGCAAGGTTTCACCGAGTTTGAGCAGCTTTTCCCGCTCCCCTTCCATCAGGCGAGAAACCGGAATACCTGTCCAACGGGCAATGACCTGCGCCACATCGTTGGGACCGACTTCTTCCCGCACCATACGCGGGGCATCGCTGGACTCAAGGGCTTCATTGCGCTCCCTGAGTTCCTTTTCAAGCCCAGCCAGACGGCCATATTCCAATTCGGCAGCGCGGTTGTAATCCAGAACCCGCTTGGCCTCCTCGACTTCATGTCGTGTGGTTTCGATATCACTCTTCAAGGAACGGAGCCGTTCGATACTGCCCTTTTCATTTTCCCACTGGGCCAGCAATGTGGCCTGATGTTCCTTCAATTCAGCCAACTTCTTTTCCAGCTCGACCAGCCGGTCCTGAGACGCGGCATCTGATTCCCGCTTCAAGGCCTCACGCTCGATTTCGAGTTGCAGGACGTGTCGATTGGCCTTGTCCAACTCATACGGCTGTGAATCAATTTCCGTGCGAATCAGGGCCGCGGCCTCGTCAATGAGGTCAATGGCCTTGTCCGGCAGTTGCCGATCAGAAATGTACCGATTGGACAAGACTGCGGCTTCCACGATCGAAGCATCAGCGATGCGCACACCGTGATGCACTTCGAACCGTTCACGCAATCCACGCAAAATGGAAATAGTATCTTCCACACTCGGTTCTTCCACGAGTACGGTCTGGAAACGACGCTCAAGGGCCGGATCTTTTTCGATATATTTACGATATTCGTCAATGGTGGTGGCACCAATGCAGTGCAGCTCGCCACGGGCCAACATGGGTTTCAGGATATTGCCCGCGTCCATGGCACCGTCGGTCTTGCCCGCACCAACAATGGTATGCAACTCATCGATGAACATGAGAATCTGACCAGCGGACTCCTGCACTTCCTTGAGCACGGCCTTGAGCCGTTCCTCGAATTCACCACGGTACTTGGCTCCGGCAATGAGCGATCCCATATCCAATGAAAAAACAGTCTTGTCCTTCAAGCCTTCGGGCACGTCTCCATTGACTATTCGTTGGGCCAACCCTTCGGCAATGGCGGTTTTACCGACACCAGCCTCGCCAATGAGGACAGGGTTGTTCTTTGTCCGACGAGACAGAATGCGGATCACGCGACGGATCTCGCTATCGCGGCCAATGACCGGATCGAGCTTGCCGTCCCGGGCTTCCTCCACCAGATCACGCCCGTATTTCTTGAGCGAATCATACGTAGCTTCGGGATTGTCGGACGTCACTCGCTGCTTGCCACGCACGGCTTCCAGCGCACCGAGGACCGTGTTCTTGTCCAGATTGAACTGTTTGTTGACGCGCCCAATGCCTGTGGACGACGGTTCCTCCATGAGCACCACAAAAATGTGCTCCACAGAGACGAACTCGTCCTTCATGCGCTTACGCATGTCGTCGGCAGCGACCAACGTCTTTTGCAAACGTGGAGTGACAACAATCTGATCGGGACGCGCACCGGACCCCGTCACACGGGGAATCCTGGCGATTTCAGCGTCTATGGCACTGAGATACGCGTCAGGAGCCACGCCAAGCTTGCGCAAAATCTGGGGAACAAGCCCCTGCTCCTGCGAAACCAGCGCACGCATGAGATGCTCACAATCGATCTGCTGATGTCCACTTCGAATGGCCAGATTCTGGGCCTCGGACACCGCGTCCTGCGTCTTTTTCGTAAATGTATTCGGATCCATATCTTTCCCTCCTCAGAGAAGAAAAGGCTCCACTATACCAGCCTCTTCAACTCCACGACTTCTTTTTCCAATTCTTCGACCTTCTCCAACAGGTCCACAATGATGGACCCGGAGTTGAAGGACACGTCCAGATCTTTGACCAGACGCATGAGTTTGTGAATGCGGTACACGTCCCGCAACCGGAACAGGTACTCCTCCGCACTCGTTTTTTTCGGACTGATCCAACCAAGATCGACCAATTCGGCCACCTCGGCGGGTTCAATACTGGTCAATTGGACCAATTGCGCCCATGCCACATATTCACTTGGCTCGGGCAGATTCAGCCCGGGCTGTTGCAACAACATTTCCTGCAATTTCCGTGTGGTCATCGTTGAGCTTCCTCAAAATTTTCTCGGCGTAAACTCCGAGACTTCCTGCAATTGCTCGAACAAATCACGCTCCTTGCCGGACAGCCGTTCCGGGACCTGAATCATGATACGCACGAACTGATCACCTTTTTTCGCACCAGACCCAAGGCCTCTGCCCTTGATACGCAATTTTTTCCCGGACCCAATGCCCGGAGGGATCTTCATCTCCACAGCACCGTCCAAAGTGGGAACACGCACATTCGCTCCCAGCGCAGCCTCCCAGGGAGACAGGGGCAGATCAAGAATAATATCGGTATCGGAGACCTTGAACATGTGATGCTGCATCAGCCGAATCTTGAGATACAAGTCCCCTTTTGGACCACCGCCCATACCGGGATTTCCCTGTCCGGCCAGCCGGATTTTCTGACCATCCTTAATCCCTGCCGGAACAGTGATCTCCAATGTTTTGGTGGTCATGCGAGGGATGCCTTCCGGACCGGACGTCTGTTCCTGAACCGTGATGGACTTCTTGCCACCCCGATACGCCTCTTCCAGCGTCATCTCATATGAAGCCTCGGAATCAGACCCGCGCCGAGGACGCTGCTGATAGCCCCCGCCACCAAAACCGCCCTGATGGAATCCGCCCTGACGAAAACCACCCTGATGGAAACCGCCACCACCCGGGGCACCGCCGCCACCGAAAATAGTTTCAAAGAAATCGGAAAAGCCAGCACCGCCGCCACCAAAGCCACCACCGCCATACTGCATATTCTCGTATCCCGGCGGCGGCTGAAAATTCTGACCATGTTCCCAATCAGAACCGAACTGATCGTACAATTTGCGCTTTTTTTCGTCCTTGAGGACTTCATACGCTTCATTGATTTCCTTGAATTTCGTTTCAGCCCCACTGTCATTCGGATTCAAGTCAGGATGATATTTGCGGGCCAATTTCTTGAACCCTTTACTGATCTCATCCCTTGAGGCGGAGCGGGAAACTCCAAGAAGTTTATAATAATCTTTATATTCCATTCGAATCGTATTCCTTTCCTAAAACCAAATTTTCACACGCAATTCTAAAATAATATGCGTCTCCGATCTGTCAAGACGCAAATCCAACTTTCTCGAACTTTTTCCACAGACTTATCCACAGATATTCTTGAGAAGAACATCAAAGAGACCAACTCACTGGCGTCCTTTCGCCCATGCAGCCTTTCACTCACGCCTGACCAGATCATCCGGTCCCATTGACTATATAAAGGTGTCCGGTCTTTCCGGGTCGTAATTCCGAGTATTCCGATTATAACAATACGTACAACTTCCAGGCCGTTTAAACCAGCGAATCAGCAAGGCTCCGGCGATAAAACCGCCTACATGCGCCCACCACGCCACACCATGCGCCCCCTGTTGAACGGAAGAAGAAAGCCCGGACGCCAACTGGGAAAGAAACCAGATGCCAAGAAAAACAAAGGATGGCACCTGAAAAAAGAGTGGTATGATAATAATGGGCACCAGGACGGTGACGCGCCCATGTGGATACAAGGCAACATACGCCCCCATCACACCGGCCACGGCCCCGGATGCCCCCACAATGGGAATCACCGATTCCGACTCGAACATCATGTGCAACACCACTGCGGCCAAACCGCAAAGCAGATAAAAAACTACAAACCGACCATGGCCGGTCACATCTTCGATGTTGTCACCAAACAGCCACAGCATCCACATGTTCATGATGACGTGCAGCCAGCCGCCATGCAAAAACATGTAGGCAATAAACGGCCATCCAAAAGACTCGGGGTATCCGGCCCAGGCCGCCCAGTCCGGGGCAAAGAACCGGGCCGGAACCACTCCAGCCACATGATAGAGCAGCGCAAGGTCTCCGGGATTCAAGGTCAACGTATAAAAAAAGATCACCGCATTGATGACAATGAGCAGGCCCACCCCATACGGGGTCGAGACTCGCGGCACATTGTCACGAATGGGAATCATGCATCGATCTCCTCAATCTGAAATTTCTCGGCCAAATCCGGCCAGATAGCGTCCATCCACACTGCCACGTCCTCATCACGCGCCCGGGCTGTGTCCTGAACAACCGATTGCAACCGATCAGCTTCGGCGGCAAGGTCTGCCAGTCCGCCGTCATTGCGCAACACCACTTCGCAGGCAGCAAGTTTTTCCTTTTCCGGCCATTGCCAGGCATCGAATAGAGCCATGGTGTCAACAGACAAATGCCGCTTGCGCCGCAATTCGCCGGTCCGTTTTTCCTGCGGACAGGACACCCCAACCACCATATCAATCCGATTATCTTTATGCCAGCCCGATTCGAGCAAAAGCGGAATCTCGGCATACGCGGCCACAGCGTCACGATTCGCAACAAAGAATTCGTCGCACGCATGACGAACCATGGGATGAATCATATCCATAATTTCGCGACGGGTTGTTTCCGATGTCTGCATGGCCTGAAACAAGGCAGGTTTGTCCACACTTCCGTCTTCATGAGAATACAGACCGCCAAACCGCTGCCGAATCATTGACGCGCCGTCGCCGTCAGGGCCATACAACGCGGCCACACAGGCATCCGCACTGAAACAGGGAAGCTGGCGTTCCCGCAAGACCTTCAACACCGTGGATTTGCCACAACCGGGCATTCCCACGATTCCCACTCGCACGCATTCTCGCCGCAGTCCGGCCAGCAGATTTTGAAAATCTTCTGGCGGAGCCTGCCAACGCACCAACTTCTCGCCGGTCACAGGATGGGTCACGGACAAGAAAAATGCGTGAAGCATCTGTCGTGGAGCCAATGTCGCCAAAGAATCGGTTCGTCTCGACCACTCGGCATTCTCACGCGAACCATAGACCCCATCCCCTACGAGCGGATGTCCGATATGAGCCATGTGAACCCGAATCTGATGCGTCCGCCCCGTATGGATACGGACAGCGACCAGCGATGCCAGCCCACGCGGTCCGGTCCAGAGGACACGGTATTCACTCCGAGCCTCGCGACCGCCCTTGTCAACAACCGCCATCCGCGTTTTCTGGCTGGGATGCCGTCCCATGGGCGCATCAATATGGCCGTGGGATTGTGGCGGACACCCGTGAACAATGGCGAGGTACACCTTGTGAACCTTGCGATCAGCAAAATCAGCCGCCAGCTTCAACCGAGCGGCCTCGGTCCGGGCAACGGCCATGATACCGGACGTGTCCTTATCCAACCGATGGACGATACCAGGCCGTTGCTCATCCATGCCCGAGACGTGACCCGCAATATCCGGCCACTGATGCAGCAAATAATTGACGAATGTCGGTCCGGGTTCGGCAGGGGCCGGATGCGTGGTCACACCAGCACGTTTTTCAACCACCAGCATATGCTCGTCTTCAAACAGCACGGGGATATGCCCGGTGACCGGCTTGGGTGCTGTCTCGCCGATGGACAACGCTTCTGCCCCGATAGCAACCCGCTCGCCGCCCAAAAGTTTATACTTGCCTTTGCGCACATCCTGTCCATCGACCACGGCCATACCGGATTCAATCCAGGATTTGACCCGACCACGTGAAACCCCTTCGTCAGCCAGCTCGCGCCCCCAGAATTTATCCAGACGCATTCCCCTGTCCGAAAAGTCCACAGTCCTTTGCCACATGTTCATTTTTTTCTTTTGATCCATAATACACGATATACCGGGAATTATTGGAAAGTAAAATTCAAATGTATTTTATGCATTGTCCGAACATCAAATTGGGTCTTGACCCTTCGCTTTCAGAAGATTATGAAAGGGAAATTTTGTGCTATTGCAACTTTCAATAAAAATATTTCATATAACACCAGCACACGAGGAGGGCCAATGGCCTTACATCTGGTAGATCACCCACTTGTCCAACATAAAGTCGGCCTGCTCCGATCCCATGACATTTCCACCAGCCACTTCAGAATGCTTTCAAACGAGATTACCCGTTTGTTGACCTATGAGGCAACCAAAGACTTCGAGACCGAAAAACGAACCATCAAGGGATGGGCCGGTGACGTTGAAGTGGATTGCATCAAAGGCAAAATGGTCACGGTCGTTCCCATTCTGCGCGCTGGATTCGGCATGATGGACGGTGTTTTCGACATGATTCCCGGTGCCAAGGCATCCGTCGTCGGTTTCTACCGTGACGAAGAAAGCCTTGAGCCAGTACAATACTACGTCAAGCTCGCCAACAAGATCGAACAGCGCACCGCGTTGATCCTCGATCCCATGCTGGCAACTGGTGGCACACTGGATGCAACCATTCGTCTGCTCAAGGACGCTGGATGTACATCCATTCGCGGCCTGTTCCTGTGCGCGGCACCGGAAGGGGTTGACCGAATTCTCAAGGCGCATCCAGAGGTAGAGATTTATACAGCCGCCCTTGATGAGCGGCTCAACGACATCGGATACATCATCCCCGGTCTCGGAGACGCGGGAGACAAGATATTCGGTACCAAGTAGGTATGAAGACACGCTTCACAGCGTGTCTTTTTTTGGTGTTTTTCCGGGGGACAACATTCAATGGCACACCATGCATCTTTTCTGTCCACACACGAAAGGATCATGGCAACGCCCGAGAGGAGGAGTAAGTAAATTATGAGTGAATTTCATTCAACAGAGTACAATTTCAGACCAAAAGACGCGCTACTTGGCGCGCAGATGTTGTTTGTCGCGTTCGGCGCGCTCGTGCTGGTCCCGATCCTGACCGGCATCGATTCCAATGTTGCCCTGTTCACCGCAGGCATAGGCACATTGATTTTTCAAATTATCACCAAGGGCAAAGTCCCGGTCTTCCTGGCATCCAGTTTTGCCTTTCTCCCGCCCCTGTTCGCGGCCCAGCAAGGACAATTTTCTTACTCCGGCATCATGTGCGGTCTGGTTGCAGCCGGCTTCCTGTACATTATCATCAGCTTGCTGATCCGTTTCTTCGGCTCCGACTTCCTTCACAAGCTCTTGCCCCCCATTGTTACCGGTCCTGTTATCATGCTGATCGGCCTGATTTTGGCCCCCACAGCCGTCAACATGTCTCTGGGACACAACGGCATGGTCTGGATCGAAGCGAAAAATCCGTCCATGATCATCGCCGGAGTCGCTCTTCTCACCACGGTTCTGACCTCGCTGCTCGGCAAGGGCTGGTTCAAACTCATCCCCATTCTGTGCGGCATCACCGCTGGATACGCCTGCGCCCTTATCATGGACGCGACCGGCATCACGGCTTCCATGCAGCAAACATTTATGGCCTCGGCCGTTGACGGAAAAATCGCTGGCATGGGCATCGCTCCATGGATGGACGATACTTTCATCAGCTTCGCCACCGTCAAGGATGCACCATGGTTTGCACTCCCGAACTTCAGTATGCCCACCTGGGATCTGGATGCGATCCTCTTTGTCGTCCCCATCGCCATTGCTCCGGCCATTGAACATTTCGGTGACGTTCTGGCCATTGGTTCCATCTCCGGCAAAGACTATGTTGAAGATCCCGGCATCCAGAATACCATGCTCGGTGACGGCGTCGCCACCTCAGTCGCCTGTATGCTCGGTGGCCCGCCGAATACCACCTACTCCGAAGTATCCGGTGCCGTCGCACTGACCCGCGCCTTTAACCCGGCTATCATGACCTGGGCCGCAATCACCGCCATCCTGCTCGCCTTTGTCGGCAAACTCGGCGGCCTGCTCGGCACCATTCCCATGCCGGTCATGGGCGGCATCATGCTGTTGCTCTTCGGTGCCATCACGGTCATCGGTCTGTCCACACTCGTCCGATCTCAACTCGACCTCATGCAGTCCAGAAACATGATTATCGTGTCCATCATCATGGTCTTCGGTCTGGGTGGCATGGTCCTGAATATCGGTATTACCGACTTGAAAGGCATCGGCCTCGGCGCCATTGCCGGTGTGATCCTGAATCTGGTCCTGCCCGGCAAGGCCGAAGCGGAAAAAACCATTTAATCACACTCGTTCACAACCAAAGCCCCTGCCGCGTGTTCCGACAGGGGCTTTGTCATTTTCTCCCACCCCGTTTTTCCATGGACCGGGCACCGGCAAGCCGCTATAGTACTTGGCTCAAAGGAGCACTGAATGCGCGAAACAGTCACTGGACTCATTCTCACATATAATGGCGAACGCCTGCTTGAAAAATGTCTCAAATCCCTTGATTTCTGCGACGAAATTCTTGTCGTGGATTCAAATTCATCGGATACAACCCGCGATATAGCCGAAGCCTGTGGCGCACGGATCATCGTGAACCCATGGCCTGGCCCGGTCGCCCAATTCAAACTGGCCTTACGTGAAATCACCACAACATGGGTCGTTTCACTGGATCAGGATGAATACCTGACCGATGAGTTACGAGAAAATATCATCACCAAACTCTCCAAAAAGGAACACATCGCAGGCTACTACACCCCCCGGAGTTCATTCTATTTCAACCGATTCATGAAGCACTCCGGCTGGTATCCGGACTATCTTTTCCGAGTTTTCCGCATGGGCCAGATGGAGGTCACCGCCTCGGGCGCCCACTACCACTTCAACCCACGAGGAGAAACGGCAAAACTGCGTGGGGACATCCTGCACTACCCCTACGAATCCTTTCAGCAACATATGGAAAAAATCAATTACTATGCGGAAGAAGGTGCCATTGCCCTCCGGGAAAAGGGCAAACGAGGGGGCATGACCAAAGCCCTGAGCCACGCCACCATGCGATTCATCAAACTCTATATTCTCAAGCTCGGATTTCTCGACGGAACAGCCGGATTCTGCAACGCTCTGGCCGGATATTACTACACTTTTCAGAAATATATCCGTATCGAAGAAAAAGGGAAATGGGGGAATTAACCCATTCCTTACGCTTTTATGAAAAAGAGCGTTTCTCACACCCCGAGTTTGTGGTATTGAAACGCTCAAGAATATGACTTTTTTCCTTGGAGGAAACAATGGAAGGAATCAATCTTCAGGCACTTATCGATACCGGCATGTATTATCTGACCACCTACGGTGCCAGAATCATCGTCGCGCTGGTCGTTTTTCTGATCGGACGCATGATTGCCAAGACCATTGCGAATTTCACCCGAAAAATCATCATGAAAGCCCATGTCGATGAAACACTCGGCATGTTTTTACGCAACATCATCTATTATGTCCTCCTCGCCGCCGTGGTCATCGCCGCCCTTGGTCAGGCCGGAATCAACGTCACGTCCTTCCTGGCTGTTCTCGGTGCCGCAGGCTTGGCCGTCGGCCTTGCACTCAAGGACTCCCTGTCCAATTTCGCGGCCGGTGTCATCATCATTCTGCTCAAATTCTTCAAACAAGGTGACTATGTCACGGTTGGCGGAGAATCCGGTGTGGTGACAGCCGTCAACATCTTCAACACGGTTCTGACAACCCCGGACAACAAGGTCATCACCGTACCAAACTCAGCCGTCCTCGGCGGCACTATTACCAATGTCACGGCCAATCCCACCCGACGCGTGGATATGATTTTCGGCATTGGATATTCAGATGACGTGCTCAAGGCAAAGACCATCCTGAAACGCATTCTTGACGAAGACCCGCGCGTCCTCGACGATCCAGCCCCACAAGTGGAAGTATCGGAACTCGCAGACTCGTCAGTCAACTTCGTGGTCCGTCCATGGTGCAAGACAGCCGACTATTGGGGTGTCTACTTTGGCGTCACGGAAAAGGTCAAATTGATTTTCGATCAGGAAGGCATTTCCATTCCCTTCCCGCAACAGGATGTGTATCTGCACCCCGTTGATAGCGCGGAGCAATAAACGTCCATTGTTTACGAGAACGAAAAACCTGATGAAAAAAAAGGACTCGGCACAGTGTGTCCACAGTTCAAGCAGGAATGGAAGCCGCCTGCGGCGGTTTAGCAGGTGATTTCGCCTCCGGCAGCCAAAGGGGATCTCCCTTTGGAAACCCACTGTCGCCTTTGGCGAAGGGACCAATCTTTCAAAAAAAACATGACCTCAACGCCCCGACTTTTCTCTGATCACAAGAAAAGTCCCGCCACTCTCCTGTGACGGGACTTTTTGTCTATCAATACCGTACCGCACTGCCATAAAGACAGTACGAACACGCTTCTACTGTTCGTCGATCCAGGCGTTCGCTTCTTTTACATCCAGTGTGCCGACGTAGATGGCCCGGCCCGAGATGGCTCCCTCCAGCCCTTTCTTGCACAGTGGATGCAAATTCTTGATGTCGTCCAGTGTATGCACGCCTCCGGCTGCGATAACCGGCACAGAGGTCTTGGAACACAATGCGGTCAATCCCTTGAGATTGACCCCAGTCTGCATCCCATCGCGGGAAATATCCGTGTACACGATGAAACAAATTCCATCAGCTTCGAGCCGAGGCAACACGTCATCCATGGTCAACCCCGCGTCCTCGACCCATCCCTTGGTCTTGAGCTGGCCATCAACCGCATCAAGGGACACCCCGATCCGGCCAGGCAATGCCGCGCACAGATCGGAAAAGAGCGCGGGATCTTCAAGGGCCATGGTCCCGATAATCAACCGATGTACTCCAGCCTCAATGTACTTTCTGGCGGTTTCAATATCACGAATACCCCCACCAAGCTGAACAGGGATATCGATGGCCGAACAAATCGACCGAATGAGTTCGAAATTTTTAGGGATGCCGGAAAACGCTCCATCCAGGTCAACAACGTGGAGGAAACGGGCACCAAGATCGGCCCAGTACCGGGCCTGTGCTACCGGGTCAGACCCGAAGACAGTGACTTCATCCTCCTTGCCCTGCGCAAGGCGGACACATTCACCATTTTTGATATCGACTGCGGGAAAAAGAATCATATTCCGAATTCCTTACGTATTAAATCTAATTATTACTGACTGTCTTCAAAAGCGTCTTCACCGATCACCAGCCAGACATCTCCAACGAGGTCACGAGAAGCGATTTTCACAAACGTATCTTCATAGTATCATCGTTCGTGTGAAAACCTGTCAAGTGAAATCAAACGGGCACCAACAATGAGACGCGTATACAAAGGGAGAAGCGGCAAAATTGCAGCTCCTCCCTTTCAATCAACTTTTCGAAAATTTCAAACGCGGATCATGCTCCGCGCATCACAATTATAAACCGAGTTCCATGAGCTTTTCTTCAATACCATCCGAGGCCAGCCGGGTCGCTGAGACCCACTTGCCGCCACGATCAGCGAACTTGCGCGCCGTGAACAAATTGTCCAACAAGGCTTGTTGGGTCTCTTCATACCGGGACCGAATCATGCGTTCCTGGTTCACATCGATAAGATAAAAATCTATGGCCACGGAGGCTGGCTGCTTCACACCGGCCGAACTTCCATCACGCTCACGCCAGGACGTCAGTTGCGGGACCAGCAGGAAATCTGCCTGAATGCATTTCCCCACGCCCAACCAGTATTTCCATGCGGACAGCTTCGGCAAACCGGAATCCTCGAAAACCACCACATCTTCACACTGCTGGACCGCAGAAGGCGTGATGTAATCAAAGACCTGATGTTTGTTCAATGTGTCAGCGAGAACCATGTTCAATGTTGCCAAAGTCCCGTCCGGAGCAGGCTTTCCTTCCTCGTCGAGATACCCGGCCAAAAGTTCCCAATTATACACAGGATTAGTAAATCCTGCCACGGCAAGTTTGCCTTCGGGACGAGGAACCGCCGCAGTCCGGGACGTGGCACATCCGGTCAAAAGCAATATACTCATGCAAACAGCGACTATTCCGAAAGAGAATGTGATGCGCTTCATCAGTCGAGGCTCCCTTTGGTGCTGGAAACGCCGGTTCGCCCGACAGCGACACCATGCGACAGAGCAAGCCCCAACGCCTTGAAGGCCGCTTCCAGAAGATGATGGCCATTCTGGCCGTACTCGTATTTGACGTGCAGGTTCATGCCTGCCTTGAATGCAAAAGATTTAAGGAATTCGCGCCAGACGTCTTTTTCGTCTCCGGCAATGATATCCGGCAACAAAGCATCGTCGTACACGATATATGGACGCCCAGACAGGTCCAGTACGACCTCGACCAGCGCTTCATCCATGGGCACTTTTGCCGACGCGACCCGGTTGATGCCACGCTTGTCGCCCAAGGCCTCGTTCAAAGCCTGCCCCAAGCACAACCCGATATCTTCCAAGCTGTGATGGCTGTCAATATCCAGATCGCCCGTGCATGTCAGGTCCAAATCAAACCGTGCCCAAAATGCGCACAACGTGAGCATGTGGTCGGCAAAACCGATGCCGGTCCGCACATTCACCTCGCCCTCGCCATCCAGGGTCAATGTCAGTTTGATGTCCGTTTCCTTGGTGGTCCGAACCACCGTGGCCTGGCGTGTGCCCATGCCATTACTCCTTATGCAATGAATGAATCAATATCAGCAAGGACTGTATAGGAAAGCTCTCGAAAAATAAACCGGGCAGGGATATCCCTGCCCGATCATATTTGATTATGCTTTTTCAGTGGTCTCTTCAGTCTCAGCGGCAACCGCATCCAATTCGGCCTGGGCCGCAGCCTCTTGCTCGGCCTGTTTTTTCAGATGCCGTTTTTCCTTTTTGCCAAAGAAATACGCCACCCAAATGCCGACCTCATACAAAATAATCAATGGTCCGGCCATGAGGCACTGCGTGAAAGGATCTGGCGGCGTCAAGATGGCAGCCATGACAAATCCGATCAAAATCGCATATTTCCGTTTTTTACGCAGGCCGGCCGAGGAAACCATCCCCATCCTGGCAAGGAAAAAGATAAAGAGTGGCAGTTCAAAAACAAACCCAAAGGCAAAAAGCAATTTCAAACAAAAACTCAAATATTCATTCAACTTCGGCGTGAATTGAATCCCCTCGGTGGAAAATCCGGCAAAAAATTCGAAACCGAACGGGAACACCACAAAATATCCGAACAACGCCCCTGAAGTAAAGAAAAGTGCCGAAATAATGGCCATGGGGACCATCCATTTACGCTCATGGGCATACAGACCCGGGGCAATAAATCCCCAAATCTGGGCAAAAACATACGGGCTGACCAGAAACAAACCAGCCACAATGGAAATCTTGATATGTGAAAAAAAGGCTTCAGCCGGGTAGGTATACTGAAAATGTCCCTGCTGTGTGACCTGCATCAAGGACTGTTGCAAGGCATCCATAAACAACGACATCTGTTCGGTGTGTGCAAATCCCTTGTCAGCCAGGGACTGTGTCAACATCTGCCCGAAATCTCGGAAAAATTCTGGAGAAAGTACAGGATTCTGTGCGGCTTGTTCCTGAAAAACCTTAATCATCGGCTCCATCAGGATGTCGAACATCTGTTCAGCGAATCCATAACAAGCAACCATGCCGATAGCGATGGCAATAAAGGCCCGGGTCAACCGAAAACGCAGTTCGCCCAAATGATCCAACAAGGACATCTGACCGGCTTCTTCCGAGTCTTCCCCGTCCTCGTCGCTCTCTTCGTCTTCGTCGCCCTCAGTGGCATCAGCGTCATCGTCTTCGTCGCCCTCAGTGGCATCAGCGTCATCGTCAGCGTCGCCCTCAGTGGCATCAGCGTCATCGTCAGCGTCGTCAGCGTCGTCCGATGATTCGTCCGAATCAGCAGCATCAGCAAGCGTCTCTTCGGCCTGCTTCAATTCCTCATCAGTCACGACAGCGGTTTCGTCCTCTTCAAGCGAAGGATCATCATTGGGATCGACCTGAGACTCGGCTTCGTTTTCCCCGTTTCCGGGGGCCTTCACATCATCTTTTTCTGAACTCATGTCAGTCTACGCCTTTGTTTCTTTCGAGGCGTCAGGGATATTGGATTCGGCCTGTGCTTTTTCCAACTCGGCTTTGGCCGTCTCGGCTTCAGCCTTGGCGGTCTCGGCTTCAATCTTTGCCTTTTCAGCCTTACGCCGAGCCAACTCTTCGTCCACCTCACGCTTGCGTGCTTCAGATTCGGCCTTGTTGACCTCATCGTCTAACGTGGATTTGACGTCATTGCCGACACGTTTGAATTCAGCCACCCCCTTGCCCAATGAACGAAGCATCTCAGGCAATTTTTTGGGACCGACGACAACAAGTGCCACCAAGCAGATAATCAGTAACTCAGGTCCGCCTATTCCAAACATACATTTTTCCTTGATTCTGAACTCTTACGTGAACAGCGCACCCCGCCATACATCTGGCCGGCACACACCAACCCCATGTCATCTGACACAGATGACGCTGCCATCTTCGAACTTATGGAATCAACATCAATTCTTCAAATATTGTCAACATGAAATAGCCACATAAGTGGCTATTTCATGAATTCAACAGATTTATTCCCATTCAATGGTGCTCGGCGGCTTGGACGAAATGTCCAGAACCACACGATTGACACCCTTGACCTCGTTGATAATCCGATTGGACATACGCGCCAGAATATCCGACGGCACTCTGGACCAATCAGCGGTCATGGCATCGAGCGAATCCACAATACGCAAGGCGATCACGTTTTCATAGGTCCGATCATCACCCATGACACCAACGGTTTTGAGAGGCAACAACACGGCGAATCCCTGCCAGACCTTACGGTACCAATCAGAGGCGACCATCTCGTTCTGGACGATACGATCCGCCAACCGCAGGATTTCCAACCGCTCCTCAGTCACTTCACCGATGATACGAATGGACAGGCCCGGACCGGGAAATGGCTGCCGCCAAATAATGTGTTCGGGCAAACCGAGTTCATAGGCTGCACGACGGACTTCGTCCTTGAACAACTCACGAAGCGGTTCCACCAACTTGAGATTCATCTTTTCGGGCAGACCACCCACATTGTGGTGAGACTTGATGACCGCCGAAGGACCTTTGAAGGATTCGGATTCGATCACGTCCGGGTAGAGGGTCCCCTGACCCAAGAATTTTACGCCCTTGATCGCTTTGGCCTCGCGGTCAAAGACCTCAATGAACTTGTACCCAATAATTTTCCGTTTCTTTTCGGGATCTTCCACGCCCTTCAAGTCGGACAGGAATTCGTCAGCCGCATCCACCAGCTTGACGTTCAGGTCGAAATGCTCGGCCAGAAAACCGATAACTTCTTCCTTTTCGCCCATGCGGAGCAACCCGTTATCCACGAAAATGCAATGCAAATTCTTGCCGATGGCCCGATGCAGCATGACTGCGGCCACCGTGGAATCAATACCACCGGACAGACCAAGAACAACCTTGTCGTCACCGACCTGTTTTTTCAGGTCTTCAATGGTGGATTCAACAAACCCGGCCATGGACCATGAAGCTTCAAGGCCTGCGACCTTGAACAGGAAGTTCTGAATGATGGTTCCACCGTCGGTGGTATGAGCCACTTCCGGGTGGAACTGCAATGCGTAAATTTTCTTTTCCACGTTCCCCATGGCGGCGAACTCGATGGAATCGGTCTTGCCCATGGGGACAAAACCATCCGGGATGGATTCAACCCGGTCACCGTGGGACATCCAGACCGTCAGATTGTCCTTCTCTTCGACATCGTCAAAGAGCACACAATCGTTCAGTGCGGTGAACTGCGCCCGGCCATATTCACGATCCGTGGAGGCAACAACCTTTCCGCCCAATTTGTGGGACAAGAGCTGCATTCCGTAGCAAATGCCAAGCACCGGGATGCCCATCGCCATATAGTCCATATTCAAATCAGGGCATCCGCCTTCCAAAACGCTGGACGGGCCACCTGACAGAATAAGAGCTGACGGTTTGAATGCCTTGACCCGTTCAGGATCGACATTACAGGGATGAATCTCGGAGTACACCCCGGCCTCGCGGACGCGCCGCGCAATGAGCTGGGTGAACTGGCTGCCAAAATCAAGGATGAGTACTCTGTTTTCGTGCATGTATATCTCTCTAATTCACTATGCCAAAAATGAAAAGTAGAAGATGCCTTCCCTCCGGTTTCAACCTGAAACCGACACCATGGCCAGATCGTCCGGGACATTGGTGGTGGAAGGAAGACTCTGCCGCTTTATCCTGACATGGCAGGGCAAGATAAGCGGGACAAAATATCAGGGTCACACCCTGTAGGGCGGCATTATGACTGTCCGGGACGGCATCGGGATGAATCGGATGGATCGTTCGTTCCATCCCATTGCCGATTCCCGGACCTCACAAGGCGTGTTCTCCCATGCGCACCACTTGCGCGAACACGCCCCAAAAAGTGTTCATGGCAGGCCACAACGTGACCTGCCTCATTGGATTTAGCCGTCGCCTCGGTAGTTCGGAGATTCCTTGGTGATCGTCACATCATGAACATGTGATTCCCGGAGACCGGCCGAGGAAATCTGGACCATCTGGGAATTTTCATACAAATCATCAAGCGAAGCGGCTCCAGCGTAGCCCATGCCGGACCGAAGTCCACCAATGAACTGATACAGAGATTCGCCGACTTTGCCACGGAAGGCCACACGGCCGACAATACCTTCGGGAACGAGCTTCTTGGATTTCTCCTGGAAATACCGATCAGAGCTGCCCTGCTTCATGGCGTCGATGGACCCCATGCCGCGATACTGCTTGTAGGTACGACCTTGATACAGGATGGTTTCGCCCGGAGACTCTTCAGTTCCAGCCAAGACCGAACCCATCATGCAGCAATTAGCACCGCAGGCCAACGCCTTGACCACGTCACCGGAAAATTTGATACCACCATCAGCAATGATGCATTTGCCGGCTTCACGAGCAGCGCGCGTGGCTTCCATCACGGCCGTTACCTGCGGCACACCCACACCGGACACGATCCGAGTCGTGCAAATGGATCCAGGACCGATACCAACTTTGACAGTGTCCACTCCGGCTTCGAGCAACGCCTTGGTCCCTTCATATGTTGCAACATTACCACCAATCAATTGAACGTTGGGATATGCGGCACGAAGTTCCCGCGTGGACTTGAGAATGTTTTCGGAATGACCATGAGCGGAATCAAGCACCAGGAAATCGGCTCCGGCGTGTAACAACGCCTCGGACCGGCTCAGGCAATCCTTGCCAACACCGATAGCCGCACCAACGAGCAGCCGCCCCTTGGAATCCTTGACGGCATCAGGATACTTCTTGTGCTTGTTGATATCCTTGATGGTAATCAATCCCTTGAGACGATTTTCCTCGTCCACCACAAGCAGCTTTTCAATCCGGTGCTGATGCAGTTTACGTTTGGCCTCTTCGTTATCAATGCCCTCGGGCACGGTCACGAGATCGCGAGAAGTCATCAGCTCGGAGACCAGCGGGTTATCATCCTTGACAAACCGAATGTCGCGGTTGGTGATGATACCGACCAGGTGATCGCCCTTGACCACCGGCAGCCCGGAAATACGGTATTCGGCCATGATCGCCTTGACCTTGCCCAAATCATCGTCAGGATGCACGGTGATGGGGTCGGAAATCATGCCGGACTCGGACTTCTTGACCCGATCGACTTCACGGGCCTGTTCACGAACAGACATATTTTTGTGAATGACCCCGGCACCGCCGTGTCTGGCCATGGAAATGGCCATACGGGATTCCGTCACCGTATCCATGGCAGCCGAAATCAGCGGAATATTCAACTTGATCTCGGGCGTCAGATACGTTGACACATCCACTTCGTTAGGCAAAATATTGGAATATGCCGGGACTAAAAGGACATCGTCAAAAGTCAATGCCTTATCGAGAATCTTGCTCATATATACCTCCAGAGCGATGGTTGACTACCTCTACGTTGAAGGCCGAACGTTTCCGCTCGGCCTTGTCTTTTTATTATAAGCCTAAATAGGCTTTTTTAACCTGCTCATCCTCAAGGAGCTTGTCGCAGGTATCGGTAAGAACCACCCGTCCGTTTTCCATGACGTACCCTCGATGCCCTATTTTGAGCGCGAGGTTGGCGTTCTGTTCCACCAAAAAAATGGTGGTATTGTTTTCCTCATTGACCTTCTGGATGATGTCGAAAATCTGTCGGACCACCAAAGGCGCAAGTCCCATTGACGGTTCATCCAAAAGCAGGAGACGTGGCTTTGCCATAAGAGCACGCCCGATGGCAAGCATCTGTTGCTCCCCTCCCGATAAAGTTCCGCCCTGTTGTCGTCTTCGTTCGGCCAAAATCGGGAACAAATCATAACAATAATCCATGTCCCGCTTGATTCCGTCCTTGTCGGAACGCATGAACGCGCCCATATCCAGATTTTCCTGAACAGTGAGTTCTGGAAAAATCAACCGGCCTTCAGGAACCTGACAAATTCCCCGGGACACGATCTTGTTCGGTGCTTCGCGAGAAATGTCCTCGCCTTCATACAACACTGCCCCTTCTCGGGCCTGAACCACGCCGCAGACAGTCATGAGCGTTGTAGACTTGCCAGCACCATTGGCCCCGATCAGGGTAATGATCTCCCCCTGATTGATATGCAAATTCACATCATAGAGGGCCTGGATATTACCGTAAAAACTCTGCACATCTCGCAATTCGAGCATTTTAGTCATCATGATCCTCCCCGAGATACGCCTTGATAACCGTTGGATTTTCAGCGATTTCCTGCGGCGTCCCAGTCGCGATCATACGCCCATAGTCCAAAACATAGATTCGATCGGACATGGACATGACCATTTTCATATCGTGCTCGATGAGCATGATGGAAATGTTGAACTGCTCCCGAATCACCGTAATAAGCTGCTCCAGTTCCAAGGTTTCCTGAGGATTCATGCCTGCGGCCGGTTCATCCAGCAACAACAGAAACGGATCCGTGGCCAAGGCCCGGGCGATTTCCAACCGCCGCTGCTTTCCGTATGGCATGTTTGACGATAACTCATCGGCAAACTCGCTCAATCCCACGAGTTCCAACAATCCATAGGCCTTTTCAATGACCGCCGACTCTTCCATGCGGGTTGCTTTATTGCGTGAAACAGCTCCCCATATGGACGATTTGGTCCGACAATGCGTGCCGATCATAACGTTTTCAAGCGCGGTCATGGAATGAAACAACCGGATATTCTGAAACGTTCTGGCCATACCGAGTTCAGTGACAATATTCGGTTTCTTGCCATTGATTCGTTTCGACTGTCCCGACGCGTCGGGATCGATGCTGACATCCCCGGACGTCGGGGTATAGATGCCGGTAATACAATTGAAGAACGTGGTTTTTCCTGCGCCATTGGGGCCGATCAGGGCCACGATTTCCTTGTCATGCACGACGAGATCGACTTCATCCAGGGCACGGATGCCTCCGAAGTCCTTGCTCACCGTGTTGACGTTCAAAACTGGATTATTCATCGGCTGCACTCGCGGTTTTAGAAGCTGTGTAATGGTAGATCTTGCGCTTCGCGCTGATCAATCCTTGTGGTCTGAAAACCATCACGAGCACCATGATGGCTCCGAACAACAACATTCTGAACTGGGCAAAATCTCGAAGATATTCCGGAACCAAAATCAAAATGATAGCCCCGGCGATAACACCACGAATGGACCCCATGCCACCGATAACGACAATGGACAGAATAATGGCCGATTCCCAAAAAGTAAACGATGCCGGATTGATAAAACTCGTCTTGGCCGCAAAAACAACACCGGCCATACCGGCCCACGTCGCTCCGAGGGCAAAGGCCATGAGTTTGGTCTTCATCTTGTCGATGCCCATGGCCTGACACGCGATTTCATCTTCGCGCAATGCCAGCCAGGCCCGTCCGATACGAGAATTTTGCAATCGATTGACACAAAAAATGGTGAAAATCAGCAACCCGAGCATGATATAATACATGTACTGGGTGGACCCGATCACACCGATTTTCATACCGAACAGCGCGGGGCGGTCAATGCCGGAAATACCAGATGGTCCCATGGTGACGTCGCCCCAGTTTTCCAGGACCAAGCGAATGATCTCACCAAAACCAAGAGTGACGATGGCCAGATAGTCACCACGCAACCGAAGGACCGGAAAGCCGAGAATGACACCGAGCAATGCGCCAAGGATGGCACCAATGGGAAGCATGAACCAGAAGCCGATTCCCCAATGCATGTTGCACAAGGCGTAGGCATAGGCTCCGACGGCGTAAAACGCCACATATCCGAGGTCGAGCAGACCGGCCAGCCCGACAACAATATTGAGTCCCAACCCGAGTACAATGTACACGAGGCAGGAAACCATGATATTTGTCTGATAGAGATCAAATACTTCCGGAAAGGCCACGGCAATCAATGCCAATGCGCCAAGGGCCACGAATTTCAAAACCGTATGGGACTGTATCTGCGTGAGCAGGGATTCCATGCGGGATTCCCGGGTGCTCTCATCTTTTTTGAGGTCCTTTCGGGCCAAAAGCCAACGCCACACAAAGGAACCGAAAAAAACCGCTCCAGCGATGTACGCCAAGCGTTCCCAGTGCCACACCACCGTTTTTTCGATGGTGTTGACCCGGATAACCATGATGGGGAATGTTAAAAAGGCGAACCAAAGAGCGGCGACGAACGACCTCTTCAACGCCTGGGCAAAGGAATCGCACCCGGCGGTAAAAAAGAAGCTGAAAAAGCTCTGTTGGGTCATGGTAATACGTGTGTTACTCACAATATATTCCTTGCACGATACTTACTCTCATGCTGCTTGAAAATCAAAACTTAGACCTTCTGGGTCTTTTCCTTGCCCATGATGCCCGACGGCCTGAAAATCAGGATAAGCACCAAGAGACAGAACGCGAACACATCCTCGTAATCCGATGAGACGTATCCGGTCGCGAACGCTTCGGTCAGGCCGAGTACCAATGCGCCGAGCATGGCACCGGGGATAGACCCGATTCCACCGAGCACGGCGGCGGTAAACGCTTTGATTCCAGCGATAAAGCCGATGTAGTAGTTGATCTGCCCAATATGTGAAGCGATCAACACACCGCCAACAGCGGCCAGGCTGGACCCGATAATGAAGGTCGCGGAAATGACCATATCGACATTGATGCCGACCAGCATGGCCATTTTCCGATTCTGGGCCGTGGCGCGCATGGCCTTGCCCAGTTTGGTGAACTTGATAAAGACCGTCAGCCCGACGCACGAAAGCACCGTGGCAAGGATGATGACCAGCTCTGAGGAGCTGATGATGGACCCCATGGATTCCATAAATCCGAACTCGGGAATGAGTTCGGGAAACGGCAGGAAGTCCGAAGTCTGAGCAAGCATGACATAATTTTGCAAGAAAATGGACATACCAATGGCGGAAATCAGCGGGGACAACCGGGGCGCACCGCGCAACGGTTTATACGCCACCTTTTCGATGGTGTACCCGTAGGCTGCTGCCCAAATGACCGCGCAGACCAAGGCAATGGCCAGGATGGCAATGCCGGGGAACCCGAGCATCGTCAATAATCCCGCAACGATCAGTCCGGTAAACGCACCGATCATGTAGATTTCGCCATGAGCGAAGTTGATAAGTTCGATAATCCCGTAGACCATGGTATAGCCCAGGGCGATAAGGGCATATATGCTGCCCCGGGTTAATCCACCCAAAAACAGCTCAAGAAAATATTCCATTACGTGAAATCCTGTGCATTGAATAAACCTAGGGGACAGGCATAGGCCTGTCCCCTGATTTATTGTGTTTTAACTGTCAACGACTACTTAATTTCAACGTACTTGCCGTCTTGGACCTGATAGATCGCAAATCCAACGCCCTCGGCATCGCCTTTGGCATCGAACTTGATATTGCCGACAGGGGTTTCGACTTTCTTGGTCCGAAGTGCTTCGACAACCGCATCGTAATCCGTTGTCCCGGCATTTTCAACAGCCTTGAGCAAGGCCAGGGCTGCGGAATACGCTTCCGGGAAAAATGGACCGGGGTCAGTGCCGAACTTCGCCTTGTGCGCTTCAACAGCTTCCTTGTAGAGCGGATTGGATGAGAAATCCATGGGACCAGTGGCGTACACGCCTTCCGCATACTTACCGGCAACCTTGATGAAGGTGTCATCCTTCACACCGTCGTCAGACAGGAAGGGAATCTCAAGTCCCTTCTTGCGCATCCCGGTCACGACCTTGGATGCTTCGGGGTGATAGCCACCGAAAATAACGGCGTCCGCGCCGGAACTCTTGATCTTCTGGACAACAGCCGAATAATCAACGGCACCGGGAGTCACGCCTTCAAAGAGGGCGACTTCGATGTCGGCATCGGCTTCGATGAACTGTTTGCAGAAAGAGGCAAAGCCCTTGCCGTAGTCACCCTTATCGTGAATGACGGCGATATTCTTGAGACCAAGCTGCTTGGCAAAATCCACTTCAAGCTGTGCCTGGGCATCATCCGGAGCAATGGTCCGGAAAAAATTCGGGTATTCGCCGGACTGGGTCAACGGCGGGTTGGTTGCGGAGGGAGACATAACCACGATCTGGCCATCCAGATACAGCGGCAATGCGGCCTTGGTCGCACCGGAGCAGATATGCCCGAGCACGATCTTCACATCGTCTGATAACATTTTTGTCGCAGCGTTTGTCGCCAGCTCAGGTTTGCACTGGTCATCCTGTGCAGCAACTTCGACCATGGCACCATTGATGCCACCAGCAGCGTTGATTTTTTCAACAACAAGCTTGGCCGCATTGACGGTAGGCAGACCATAGGATGCCAGGTCACCGGAATGTGCGCCCGCTACACCGAGAACAATTGTCTCGGGAGCAGCGATTTCACCCGTTGCCACATCAGCCTTTTCATCCGCTTTTTCGGCCTTTTCAGCTTCACTGCCACACGCTGCCAGCATGGCCACCATGACCAGGCACAGAGCGATCAGACTCAGTTTGACTCTCATGCTTCTCTCTCCTAAAAAAGTATAAGGTTCATCTCCATTTTGGTATCCGCAATAGACATGTCGTCCACCCAAAAAACAGCTCCCCGCAGTTTTCGAGTGAAGTATGACATTGTAGAGATTTTACAAAAATTGTCAATTCTATCCGCTCGAACCCACGGGGAGTCAAGAGTCTGATATAGTGTGCTTTTTATTGCCCAAGTTCCTCCCGGGCGAGCTTTATCATTTCCTGATCATCCTTTTCCAGTTCCAGAACCCGAGTAAAACAGGTTTTCGCGGCATCCGGTTTTTTGAAATAGTGCTTGTAAATCACACCCAGATTGAACAGGGCGAGTGTGTCAGTGTCGTCAATGGCGAGGATGGCCTCATAGGCTTCGCTCGCCTTGGTGAAGTCTTCCTTATTGAAATACGCGATACCAACACCTTTCAAAATCATGGTATTTTCCGGCTGGAGCGTCCGAGCCTTGCCCAATGGTTCCAAGGCGCGGTCCCAGGCACGCATCATGAGAAAGGAATTCCCCAGACCAATCAGGGCATCCACATCATTCGGATCGGCATCCACCCGGGCCATGTATTCCTTGACTTGGGACATGGCCCCATTCATGGCGTTACCCGGCATACCGTCTCCATCATGGTCGTGTCCGTCATCGGCTGTATGTTGAGGCTGAACCTTCACAAACAGGTTGGGATTGTCCATCCGATAGACAAAACTGGTCATGAACATGACCCCGATCGCCACCACCATGGTCACGATAACGGCCTTTCGGCCAAAGGTTGCTGCTTTAGCAGTCATGATCGTCTCCCAAAAGTTCAAGTTGTTGCACCCGCTTTTCCAAGCCGACGGATTTGGACGCCAAAAAGACGAGATACCCGGCAACACCGAGCCAGACAGCGACATTTGCGATAAAAATATAGGTGGTTGCAGACATTGTGTATCCTTTCATAAAGTAAGACGTTCTACGAGGCATCATCCCAGCGCAGCAAAGCTTCGAGCCGGGCCTGCTGAGCCAGTTGTTTCACCCGGGTCAGCACCATGGCCCCCCACATGAATCCAAAGGCAATCAATCCGGAAAAAACGGTGTACCACATACGGATTTCCATGCCCGATCCTTGACGCGCCAACCCATCCGGATGCGCACTGCCCCATAACTTTGCGGAAAAAAAGACCAATGGAACATCCAGAAATGCGACAATTCCCAAGACAGCGCAAACCAACGCCTTGCGGTCCCGCCCCATGGGCGTATTTCGCAGCACCAAATACCCCGCATAGACATACCACATGATGAGTGCCGTGGTCAGTTTCGGGTCCCACAGCCACCAATGGCCCCATTCAGCGCGTGCCCACACCGAGCCAGTCACCAAAGCAAGTGTGGCAAAAAGCACGCCGATTTCAGCAGCGGCTCCGGCCACACGATCATAGGTATCCTTACGCGTGAACAGATAGAGAATCGAAGCCACGAAAACCACAAAGAACGACACCAGTGCCCACCACGAGCACGGCAGATGCATATAAAAAATCTTCTGAACAGGACCGGATTGCGCCACCGGGGCATAAAACCATATCATGGATTGATGCACGAGCAGGGCCACCCCTGCCAACAACGCGAGCACTTTCACTTTCATCGTTACTCTTCCCCACTATAAACAAACGGGAACAGGAACAGCCCAGCCCCGGAAAACAGACAATCAAAGGCAAAAATCACGCCGAGCCACTTGCCGGGGACATCGATCATTTCCGGCGAAAAACACATGCCGAATAAAGTGATACCGGACAAGAGCACGGGTAATAACAATGGAAAAACAATAACGGACAACAGGGATTCACGAGCGGCCTGTCCCTGAGACAAGGCCCCGAGCAATGCGCCAATCACGACCAGCCCGATATCGGCTCCGATCAAGGTCACGGCCAGCAACCACACGGGACCATGGATACTTTGTCCAAGAAACGCCGCTGTTGCAGGCAAAAAAACCAGTTGGGAAACCAGCAACAAGCTCAAGCCGGCCACACCTTTTCCGATCCAGACAGCATGAACCGGTACGGGTGAGGACAGGATGCCGATCCGTGCCCCGTTCGCCTCTTCAATGGCAAACAGATCATTGAAAACCAACACCAGTCCAAAGGCGGACGCGAGCCAAAAAATAGCTCCGGCCGCTTGCGGAGAAATCGTTCCCCCCAAGGGTTTGGACAATGAAAACAAAAAGATGAGTAACAACCCGAGCAGCACGGCCTGCACCAGCCCCTGTCCGCCGGACAGAGACAACTTGAGATCTTTGGAGGCGATTATTCCAGCACGTTTCAGCATGGTGCCTCCATTTCATATGCCGCAGCCGGACCAAAATACGCCACTTTTCTGCTGCCGAGCACCAACACCGAGTCGGCCAGTGCCGTATCTTCCTGCACCTGATGACTGATCCAGACCACACTGACACCTCGATCCCGGAACCCGGTAATCTCACGGCGCAAATTGGCCAGCGAACGCGGGTCCAGCCCGGTTCCCGGTTCATCCAAAAAAATCAATTTCGGCTCGACCAGATAAATCCGCGCCAGATTGAGGCGTTGCGCCATGCCGCGTGAAAACGACCCGGCCTTTTCTTCGGCTGCACGCTCCAAACCGACCCGCTTCAACAAGCCAACAAGGGCTTTCCTATCTGAAGACAGTCCATACATCGAACCCCAGAATTGCAGATTTTCCAAGGCCGACAGTCCCGGATAAATAAACGTGGCATGGCCGAGATAGGCCGTGTCTTCCGGCTCGACGCCCAGGGAAACCGCTCCGGCTGACGGCTTGGACAGTCCGGCCATGATACGCATAAGCGTGGATTTCCCCGCCCCATTATGCCCGGCAACAAGCAGTATTTCACCGGGACCGACATGACAGGAAACATTCTTGAAAACGAGTTTGTTGCCAAAAAACTTGGCCACTCGACTCACCGAAAGCACAGGCGACTCCGCCATTTATGCCACCTCGCCGGGCTTGCGCACACGTCGAAGGAGCAGGAAAGCGAACAGACTCATGAACGTCCCGCCGATCCAAATCCAGTTGATAAGCGGATTGACACTGATCTTGAAGCTCGCCTTGTCATCCTGCGTCAAGCCGAGCAACGTGGCGTACAATTCGTCCCCGAGTCCCGGAATGGTGGACACCTCGGCAAACTGTTGGCGTTCAAAATTCCGGTAAATCCGCTTGTCAGGCGTCATGATCCCGATCAATCTGCCATCCTCGAACACTTCAAGGGTTGCTGTGGCGCGCACCTTGATATCGCCAATATTACCGTCCTGCACCAGATTGGTAAAAGTGACAGTGTAGTCATCAATGACCACGGATTCGCCTTTGCCCAAAATAATTTCCTGCTCAATCTGGTATGGCCCGGAAAAGGCGATACCCAAGGCCATGAGCACCAAGCCCAAATGGATACCGTAGGCACCCCAGGATTGCCGCATTTTTCGCATGGCCGGATAGAACAGAAACAACAGAACCATACCGACCATGGCCGCGACCGATGAAGCCGCAGTAAAAGCGGCCAGCACATTGGTCATCCCGGACAGATAGAATCCGACAAAGCTCCCGACCAGCGCCACGGTGACGCCGACAAAGCCTTTCATGTTGCGAATACCGCCCTTCCAGCCAAGCCATGGACAGTAGCAGAAGATGAAAACCAGACAGGCCATGAATGGCAGACAGACCCGATTGTAAAAATGCGCGTCCAGTCCGAGCGGCTTGTCGGTCCAAATCTGACTGATGACCGGCCACATCGTTCCCAATGTGACAATGAGTCCCAAAGCCAGCAGGAACCAGGCTGCGATAACGAGCATTCCCTGTCGGCTCAAAAATTCCGACAGACTGCGATGGGTCAGCCTTTCCGAAAAGAATGTCACCAACATGGTCACGAACAAACCTATCATCATGGACCAGAACAGCGGCTTGGCCACCCCGGATTCTCCAAAAGTATGCAAAGAATCAATGACGCCAGACCGAGTCAGATAGGTAGAAAAGACACAGAGAATGAAGGTCAGGGACATCAGAAAGACATTGGTGCGCTGCAAGGCGTTGCGTCGCGATTCAATGATGGACGTATGCAACACAGCGGTTCCGGCGAACCATGGGATCAACGAAGCATTCTCGACCGGGTCCCATGCCCAGTAACCGCCCCACCCGAGTTCCATATATGACCACCAGCCACCAAGCACGATACCGGCGGTCAGGAATACCCATGACAGGATATTCCAGTTGCGGGTCACGGCGATCCACGATTTCTTTTCGCCAGCGATCGACGCAGCCAAGGCCGCACTTGCCGGAATGGCATACAAGGCAAAACCAAGGAACAACAAGGGCGGATGGAAAATCATGCCGGGATTTCGCAAAAGCGGATTCAGGCCACGACCGTCACCAGGGGCTGGAATAATCTCAATAAACGGATTGGACCACCCGGTAAGCAGAAGCAGGAAAAACCCCTGAATGGAGAGAAAGAACATCCAAAAATACAGTTTGGTCTCGTCACTGAAAGACTTGTAGCCAGGGGTTGTTATCAGGATCATTCCAGAAACGGCAATAATCAACTCCCAGAAAAGCAACGACCCTTCTCGGCCGCCCCACAAGGCGGTCAGCGTGTAGATAAAGGACAAAGCGTTGTCCACGTTGTCATAAACGTATCGGAAGGAGTAATCCCTCGACATCAGGGCAATGAGCAGCAATACCGTGGAAAAGATCACGCCCACGGACGCGAAAAGCTGCCCTCGCTCAATGACAAGCAACGAATTTGTATTTCGCCGCCACGCCGCGACACCGGAAAACCCGGCAAGAAAAAGAAAGGCAAGCAGGGAAAAAAGCAAACCGACATATCCGGTCAGGTGCATAAAAATCTCCTTACGATATCAACATGCGAACATCAGGGCTATACTGCCGGAATCCGCGAATTCACGACGAACGGTTATACGCCGGTAGTCAGAGAAAAAAAAGGAAGCAACCATGTGAAAAAGATTTCACTAGCTGGTATACTTGCCTGCCTGCTCTACCTCTTTGCTTTGTTCTTCATATTTGGAAGGACATTTTGTGACCAAAGTTCTGGCAATGAACACCTCTCCATCATTGGAGAACGTGCCCTCGACAATGACCTCGGCATCTTCCTTGAATGTATCGGGCAAGGCCCCCTTGAACTGAACCCGCAAGGATTTACCGTGTTCCAACTTATCGATCAGATCGAAGTTGGCTCCGAGCTTTCCTTCGACGATTTCGAGATTGCTGGGTGCCACCTTACCAAACAGGCGAGCCTGTCCAATCTGGGTCCGATCTTCAGCCAAGGCCTCGGACACATTCAGGAAATAGACGGAATCTTCTGTCAAACCGGAAAAAATAAGATACCCGAGACCGCCCAAAAACAACGCCAGAGCGACGCCGTAGACCGCCTTATTTGATTTTTTAGCCATTATGAGTCCTTGCGTTTTGCCGCAGTTTCATTTTTGCCGTTGGATGTCTTGGACCGACTGCCAGTCAGTTCGTCCCGACGTATTCGGGCGAGTTCTCGCATATCCACCACTTGGTCGGTCTCGTCAACAATTTCACTGCCCAAAATTTCTTCGAGCACGTCTTCGAGTGTCACCACTCCAGCAACGCCGCCATATTCATCAAGCACCACGCACAGATGCATACGGCTGCCCAAGAACTGAACCAACAACTTGTCCAACGTGATCGTCTCAAGGACAAACCGGACTGGACGCATGATGTCCAGCAATTTCAGGTCGTCTCGATCATCGGCCAGTGCTTCGAGAACCGATCGGCGATACACGACCCCGACAATCTCTTCGGGATCGTCCTCGAACACGGGAATCCGGCTGTGCGGCCACGTCGGATGTGACTCCCGGGCCTCTGCCACCGTCATATCCGATGGCAATGAAAAAACCACGGTCCGAGGCGTCATGATCTGTTCGACCGTCTTGAAATCCAACGACAAAATATTCCGAATGGATTTTTCTTCATAGGGTTTGATAACCCCTGACCGACGCGTCAAACTGACAATTGCCCGGATGTCATCTTCCGTATGATCCGGCTCCGTATCCTTCTTGTGAACAGCTTGCGACAATATGCCCATGACTGCGATCACGGGTTTGAATATCACAACCAACCACTGAAGCGGACGCGCCAACGGTGGAGCGATCCGATCCGAATACACCACGCCAAACGTTTTTGGCATGATCTCCGTGAAGATGAGAATAATTACTGTGAAAACGACTGTAAAGAGCCACAGCGTCTCTTTTCCGTACAAATTTGCCCAGGCCCAGCCAGCAACTGCGGCTCCGGCGGTGTGCGCACAGGTGTTGAGCGTCAAAATGGCGGTAATGGGTTCATCCACATTGGAACGAAGCTTATGAAGCAATTTTGCCGACTTGCTCCCGTTTTCCTTGAGTTTTTCTATATCAGCCCAGCTCATGGAATACAGCGCGGCTTCGGCGACTGAACAAAACATGGAAACAAAAACGGCAACGCCGACAGACAATACGAGTTCAAGCATTTTTTTTGATCTCTTCCTAAAAACAGTCCAGATATCACGGTGTTTGAAGTTAATAATATAGCAGATGCATTCCAGCGGCGCAACACGCAACACACTTGACTTCCGGGCCGATTGAGGCGAACTGAACGGACATGAATCTGTCTGCCGATACCACAGTAAAACTGATTTTCCGTCTCGGGCACCTGGGTGACGTTGCGCTGACCACCGGCGTCCTGACGCACTGGCACGAAACGCGGGGTGACTCCTTCATCTTCCTGACCCGTGCGGGGAACGGCTCGCTTCTGAAGCACCACCCAGCCATCACCGAAGTTGTGGAATTTTCCAATTCCCAGCTCACCACCCGTGCATGGTTGACCATTGCGGGCGAACTGGCAACGTATTTCAAAGGCCTTCCGCTCATCGACCTGCACGGTACCCTGCGTTCCCGCATCCTTTCCGCACGGTGGAAAGGGGCAGTTCACCGCTTCCCAAAATTCGGCATGGCTCGACGATTGTACGCAAGAACTCATGCAGAACGGTTCCGGGCACAACTCGAAGCAACCACGATCCCCCAACGGTACAGCATGGCACTCGATGAGACACCACCGGCCGCGCATGATCTTGTACCACAAATATACCTGACAGACGAAGAAAAAAACGATGCAACTCACCAGCTCGCGTCGCGAAAAATCTCCGGCCCGGTGGTCGCCCTGCATCCATATGCCACCCATCCAGCCAAACAATGGCCCGAAACGCATTGGCTCAAACTCATTGAATCGCTGGAGGCAGCGCATATTCAATGGTTTGTGGTCGGTCGTAATCAAACCGCATTGATGGGAACACACGCTCGGGATTTCACCAATCAAACAGACCTGCGCGAGACCTGCGCCCTGTTGTCCAAGGCGGCCATTCTCGTGACAGGCGACTCTGGTCCCATGCATCTGGCCTGCGGCGTAGGCACTCCAGTCCTCGCGCTCTTCGGTCCCACGGCTCGGGCCTGGGGATTTTATCCGGCAGGACGCAATGACCGGGTCATCGAACAACCGCTCGACTGCCGTCCGTGTTCACTCCACGGCGCAAAGCCATGTCCATCAGGGTTTGAATGCATGACCGGAATCACACCCCAGAGTGTACTTCAAAACATTCACGCCATGCTCGACGAGTTTCGAACAGCATAACGCGTCCAGATATTCAGACACAGCAAGACAGTCGGTCAGGGTCGGACTTTTTGCTTGAAATTTTTCGACAGACGCGCACCCCAAAACCGTTCAACTTCATCCGCATGATCTTCAAGTACCGTGTCCACACCCGACGGCACCAACAAAGTCAGGTTGCGCCGATCTCGCCACCGACGACGAATCTGACCACCCTTGATATCCAGCCGAGGGGTGTCGATGAGTCGCACCCTATTTTCTCCCGGAAACACCCACGATCCCGGAGCTTCCTGCACGGCATCAGGCCAATGTGTCACGATGAATCCCTTGACGGCATCAGCGGCTTCCCACCGGGTCACGACCACCATGGATGTCATGTGCGGGATGTCCAACCCCCGATGCCACAACGGCAATTCCAAAAATGTCGATGCGCCGAGAATAAAGAAAAATTCGGTTTCCGGGTGTTCTCGTCGGTAACATTCCAAAGTATCGCTGGTAAACGACGGTCCCGGGCGTTGCCCTTCAAGCGGATTGGCCGTCAGCCCCGGGATATCCCGAATGGCCTGATTGACCATTTCAAGGCGTAAGGAAAACGGCAGGATATCGGCCCCATCCTTGTGTGGTGGTTCCTTGGCAGGGACCAATTCCACACGATCCAATCCAAGCTGTTCACGCACTTCGACAGCCATGCGAACATGGCCGGTATGCACCGGATTGAAGCTGCCGCCCAAGATACCTATTTTCACTGACAATCTCCTTGATTGACGCAAAGATAAACAGGTTCTGTCCAAGTTGCAAGGCAGACTCCCGTCCGCCCGCCTCCACAGTGCGCCCCCTGCTCCCATAAACTCGCAAAAAGACCGCTCAAAAAAGAGCGGTCTCATAAAATCATGAAACGCTCACCATCTATTCGCGAATCTGGCCTTCACCCATGAGAATGAATTTCGCGCTGGTCAACTCCTTGATCCCCATGGGACCGTAGGCATGAAGTTTGGATGTGGAAATCCCGATCTCCGCACCCAGACCAAGCTGACCACCATCATTGAAACGGGTAGACGCATTGGCGACCACAAGTGAAGCGTCCACTTCACGAATGAATCGCAGACACTGTTCATAATTCTCAGACAAGATGGATTCGGTATGATTCGATCCGTATTGAGCGATGTAATCCATGGCCTCATCCATATCTTCGACCACTTTCACGGCAAGGATCAAATCCAGAAATTCGAATCCCCAGTCCGTATCAGTCGCGGGTTCTGCAAAGGTTCCCAAAAGTGGCAAAGCACGTTCGCACGCCTTGAACTTCACACCCTTGGGACCGATGGTTTGAGCCACCTTCGGCAGAAGGACATCAGCGACATCCTTGTGAACCAGCAGACATTCCAATGCGTTGCACCCACTCGGATACTGCATTTTGGCATTTTCAATAATGGGAACAGCCTTGGAGATATCACAGGAGGCATCCGCAAAGAGATGACACACCCCTTTGTAATGCTTGAGAACCGGCATGGTGGCCTGACTGGTCACGGCACGAATCAGTCCTTCGCCACCGCGCGGAATTACCACATCGATATACTCATCGAGTTTGAGCATTTCGGCGACAGCCTCACGGTCTGTGGTGGGCGGCACCTGCACGGCATCCCGAGGCAATCCGGCCTTTTCCAAGGCGGTGTGCATGAGGTCTGCCAGAAATTTGTTGGAATGAAACGCCTCGGACCCACCGCGCAAGATAACGGCATTCCCCGCCTTGAGACACAAAATTCCTGCGTCCACAGTGGCATTGGGACGGGATTCATAAATCATGGCCACGACACCGAGAGGGACACGCATCCGCCCGACCAACATTCCATTGGGGCGTTTGGTCATGGATTCAATTTCACCGACTGGATCGGCCATGGCAGCCACTTCACGGCATCCCTGAATCATGGAATTGAGCACTTTTTCACTGATGGTCAGCCGTTGCACACGCGCCTTGTCCAACCCGCGACGAGCGGCTTCATCCAAATCTTTCTTGTTGGCAATCGCAATGGCTTCGGCCTCGGACTGCAACAAATCGGCCAAAATCAACAGCGCATCCTGCTTGGCCTTGCCAGAGGCCTTGGCCAATCCACGGGCAGCCTGTTTGGCCCGTTTGCCCATGTCCACCATGTGTTCACGAATGTCCATATATACTCCTTAAAAATTGCTTTTCAAAATTCAACGGAGGGGAATCCACACCCACCGAGTCTTTTTGCTACCCCTCACCATGGGATAAAGTCAAACTGAACAAGTGCCAATACCCGGTATTTCCGGCCCAATCGCACATGGTGTCTCCCTTCTCTGTCACGCTGTCACACACACCGCCCCCCCTGACAATACGACCCACCGTACCCACTGGTTCCAAAATAGGCTTTGACCTTTTTTACAATTTTGCTTATCAAGCCCTTTGCGTTGGCGGGCCTTGCTTCCCGGCCATCGAGTAAGCAAATTCCCTTCATGGAGGAACAAAAACAATGGCTGACCCCAAGACCACATCACAAGACGTGCTGAACGACATTGAGTCCCACACACCGGAAGCAATGCATCCGATCCTCGAAGCTGCCTTCAAACACCAAAAGCAGCTCATTCTCGCAGTCTGCGTCATCATTGCCCTGGCCGCACTCTATGCAGGATACAATGCCTACGCCGCCAAATCAGAGGCATCGGCCCAGGCCGAACTCGGCGCCATTCTGGTCAAGACACAGGGCAAAGATCGTATTCCGCAACTGGAAGCCCTGCTCGACACCGTGCCCGCTTCGGTCAAACCCGCAGTGGCCATGGAAATCGCCCAGGCCAGCATGACCCATGGTGAATATGCCAAGGCCGTTACCTACTGGGACATGCTCATCAACGAGACCGAAAGCGACATGCAGTTCGCGGCCCGTATCGGCAAGGTCAAGGCTCTCATGCTGACCGGCAAGAATGCTGATGCACTGACCGACATGAAGGCACTGGCCGACACCGCCTCGGAAGCCTATGCCGTTCCCGTCTATCGTCAGCTCGCTCTGACCGCTGAATCCGCTGGTGACACCACCGAAGCCTTGGCCGCCTACAAGAAACTTGCAGAAAAGAACGTCGCGGACAAACAGTTCATCGACTACAAGATATCACAGCTTGAATCCGAGTAACCGCGTCTTTTGACGCATGACATGGAGAGATACTATGGCGAATCCGCTCTTGGGTGACACCCCTGGTGAAACCCACCTGCTGCTTGGTAACGAAGCCATCGTCCGGGGTGCCGTTGAAGCCGGCATCCAGGTGGTTTCCTGCTACCCGGGTACTCCGTCTTCAGAAGTGCCCGACACCTTTTATCGTATTTCCCCGGAAGGCGAATTCTACTTCGAATACTCCGTCAACGAAAAAGTGGCTCTCGAAGTGGCTGGCGGCGCAACGCTGGCCGGAGCCATGACATTGTGTACCATGAAACACGTCGGTGTGAACGTCGCTGCCGACCCGCTCATGACACTGTGTTATACCGGCGCACCCGGCGGCATGGTTCTGTTGTCTGCCGACGACCCCGGCTGCCACTCCAGCCAGAACGAACAGGACAACCGTATCTATGCCCGAATCGCGGGAATGCCGATCCTTGAACCAGCCACGGCTCAGGAAGCCAAGGACATGACCAAAGACGGCCTGCTCCTGTCCAAAAAGCACGGCGCACCGCTTATGCTTCGGACCACGACCCGGGTGAATCACCTGCGTGGACCGGTCGAATTCGACTCGGCTCCCAAACCGGGCAAGGCCGAAGGCTTCAAGCGCAATCCTTCAAAATTTGTTCCCATTCCGGCATTCTCCCGCCCCATGCATCTGGCCCTGCTCGATCGCATCGAGGCCCTGCGTGCCGAAGCGGAAACATCCAAATACAACTCCGTGTCCGGTTCCGGTGAACTGGGCATTATCTGTTCGGGCATCTCCCGCGCCTACGTGGCGGACGCCTTGGACAATGCCGGGTTGACCGATTCCGTGCGCATCCTGCATCTCGGATTTCCCCACCCGTTGCCCGAAAAGCTCTGTCTGGACTTTCTCAAATCCGTCGACACAGTCCTGGTGGTCGAAGAACTGGAACCGGTTGTCGAAGACGAAATCCGCGTTCTGGCCCAGAAAAACGAACTGTCCATCACCATTCACGGCAAGGATCTCTTTCCCCGATTCGGCGAATTTTCCGTCACGCTGGTGGAAAACATCATCCGCCGGGTACTGGGCAAGGACCCCATTGAAAGCTGTGACTGTGACCTGCCAGAACTGCCGGGTCGGCCACCGAACCTCTGCGCCGGCTGTCCGCATCGCGGCACATATTTCGCGGCAAAAAAAGTCTTTGGGGACGACGCGGTCTATTCTTCGGACATTGGCTGTTACACCCTCGGGATTCTGCCCCCGCTTCAGGCGGCTGACTTCCTCGTGTGCATGGGCTCATCCATTTCCGCTGGCGGCGGCGTTGCCCAGGCTTCCGGCCAGACCGTGGTCGCCTTCATCGGCGATTCCACCTTCTTCCATTCCGGCTTGAGCGGCGTGGCCAATGCGGTTTTCAACCAGCACGACATTCTGCTGGTCGTCCTCGACAACCGGACAACCGCCATGACCGGACACCAACCCAATCCCGGCGTTGACCGCACGATCCTCGGAGAAAACGACCACCCGCTGGACATCGAATCCGCTGTCCGTGGTCTGGGCGTCACCGAAGTGCGTACAGTCAATCCGTTCAATCAGAAAAAGACTGTTGCGGCCTTCGAGGAACTCAAGCAACTGTCCGGTGTTCGTGTCCTGATCGCCAAGGAACCCTGCCCACTCTTCACGCGTCGGGTCCACAAGAAAGTCGCTCCGCAGGTCGCCTATGTCGCTGAATCCTGTGTCGGACGATTCGACTGTCTGGACAAACTTGCCTGTCCCGCCATGTACAAGGACGGCGACAAGGCCGCAGTGAACCCGATCCTCTGCAACGGCTGTATGCTCTGCTTGCAGGTCTGTGGACACATCAAAGCTAAGAAGAGAGGCAGTTAACATGAACTCCACCCCTCAAATTCGTATATTCATGACTGGCGTTGGCGGACAGGGCACCCTGACCGCCACCACCCTGCTTGCCCAAACCGTGCTCAGCCAGGGACTGCCGGTCACGTCCGGCGAAATTCACGGTATGGCCCAGCGCGGCGGCGTGGTCGAATCCACCGTGCTCATCGGGTGCAAATCCCCGAAAATCGGCCATGGTGAAGCAGACATTCTGCTCGGATTCGAACCCATGGAAACCATGCGCGCCCTGCCGTATCTCAAAAAAGGCGGCCTGGTCGTTTCCTCCACCGAATTCATGCCACCGCTGGCCGTTGCCATGGGCAGACAGGAATGTCCGACCATTGACGACATCAAACACGCTGTCGCCGCCTGCACCGACCATGCATATTACATGGCGAATCAGACCATTGGCCTTGAAGCCGGTGCCGTGCAGTCCGGCAACATTGCCATGCTCGGCGCGTTGTGCGCCGCTGGTAAACTGCCTTTCGGCCCCAAAGCCCTGGAAGCCGCCATCAAGGCGAACCTTCCGGCAAAAATACAGGCCGTCAACCTCAAAGCACTGGAGCTTGGCGTTCAAACCCTTGACGCCTAGAAATGAGAACAATGACACCCACCAATCGAGACACCTCCGACCTCAGCCATTTGACCACGCTCAAACTGGTCCAAAAATCGCTGAAGCGGGATATCCCGCTTGAGGAATCTTTAAACGCACTGCTGAAAATTCTGGCCCGGGATATGGAATACGTGCGCGCGTTCATGGTCATCATGGACCCCAAGACCGAGAACCTCAAACTCTCGCTCACGTACAGCCCGACCCAGGTCGAAGACGTGACGTATTCTCCTGGCCGGGGCATCATTGGACGGGTGTTTGATTCCGGGGAATCCATCACAATTCCACGTCTTTCGGATGACCCGGAATTTCTGAACAAAGCCTTTGGACGCAGTGAAAAAGAACTCAAGAAGCTCGGTTTCATCTGCGTGCCGGTGCTCAATCAACATTCCGATCGAACCGAAGTCATCGGCGCGTTGTCTGTCGATGTCCCGCTCATTCCGGCCGACGATCTGGCGGCTCATTGCCAGTTCCTCGAAGTGGTCGCAGGCATCATCGCCGGCCACGTTGCCCAGCTTCAAGAAGAAATGGCGACCCAAAACCACATGCTCACCCAAGGCATGATGAGCGGTGGCCCGGATGCCACGCCTCCCAAGGATTTTGTCGCGGCATCCAAGGCCATGCGCATGGTGCTTCGCCAATCCCGCCAAGTCGCCCCGAGTCGAGCCACTGCGCTCCTTCGCGGTGAATCCGGGACCGGCAAGGAACTCCTGGCCGATGCCATTCACAAGGCCAGCCCGCGTGCCGACAAGCCATTGATTAAACTCAACTGCGCCGCCTTGCCTGTCGAACTCATCGAATCCGAATTGTTCGGCCACCAGAAAGGCGCATTCACCGGCGCATTCCAAACCAAACGCGGTCTCTTCGAAATCGCGGATCAGGGCACTCTCTTTCTTGACGAAATCGGCGAGCTGTCTCTCGATGCCCAGGCCAAGGTCCTGCGCGCCATTCAAGAAAAAGAAATCCAGCGTGTCGGCTCCGAACAGACCATCACCGTGGACGTGCGGCTCATCTGTGCCACCCATCAGCCACTCGAAGAACTGCTCAAAAAAGGTCTTTTCCGCGAAGATCTGTTCTACCGAATCAACGTTTTCCCGATTTTCATTCCTCCTCTCACGGAACGACGCGAAGATATTCTGCCATTGGCCGAACATTTTCTGGCCGATTTCACCGAAGAGTATTCCAAGGAAGTCAAACGGATATCCACCCCGGCTATCGAGTTGCTGGTGATGTATCACTGGCCAGGAAACGTCCGCGAACTCAAGAACTGCATCGAGCGCGCCGTCCTGCTCTGCGAAGAACAGGTCATTCGGACTTATCATCTGCCGCCCACATTGCAGTCCGCTGAAAGTTCCGCCACCGGCACCAACCTCTCCTTTGGTGAGGCTGTCGCCAAATTCGAACAGGAACTGCTCATCGATTCGCTCAAGCAGACCGGCGGTAACATGTTGCAATCGGCCCGAGACCTCCGAGTCTCCTACCGAATCGTCAACTACAAAGTGAAAAAATATAACATCGACGTCAAAAAATACTCGCAATCAAAAACGAAATCAAAACGACGTCACGAAATGTGATGAACCAAAGGGGAGCCAAGCTCCCCTTTCTTTTTTTTGAAGAATGTCTCCGACGGCCAGAGGGGAACCTCTTGAAAGAGGTTCCCCTCTGGACTCCCCTCCAGAACTTTTTATCGCGCCTTCGGCGAGAGCATCCGTTATCGATTGAGTGGGATTGAAGACGTCAGAAAAAGAAAAGAAGGGATGGCTTAAGAAATGAGAGAATTTCGCAAAAAAATCAGGAACTCACGCTGCCGACAACGTCGAGCGAAGCGAGCTATATAAAGTTTAGGAGAGTCCAGAGAACCCTTTTCAAAGGGTTCTCTGGTCGCCGAAGGCTTTCCCAAACACCGCACAAACTCACGCTGCCGACAGCTTCGAGCGAAGCGAGCGATATAAAGTTTAGGAAAAGAAAGGGATTGGGGGTCTGGGGGAAAGGGAAAGAAAAAGCCCTTTTCAAAGGGTTTTTCTTTCCCTTTCCTGAAGGGACACGGGATAACTTAGGGGATAGTGCAGGATAATTCGGGACTATCCGGGACTGCCTGGGATTATCCGGGACCGCTATTGTGAAACACTGTTACA